>NZ_JBEOVJ010000019.1:0-109484 GCF_040295435.1 Streptomyces sp. NPDC002809 | reverse complement strand
GGCCCCGCGGCCCCCGGCGCGCCGGGGTCAGGCCGCCCACCGAGACATCCACCTGCTGCGGGAACGGCCGGGAAGCACCGCGGTGCTTCCCGGCTCACCGGTGTCCGGGGTCAGAACTCGTTGCCCCAGCAGTAGCGGGCCAGCGTCTCGACCAGGATCAGCTTGCGGCGCTGCTCCTCCGTGGTCAGCAGCGCCCGGCCGGCGATGTCCGCGAAGCCGCGGGAGGGCGAGAGTGCCATGTCCTCGAGGTCCTTGACCTCGGCGGCGGCGTCGATGCGCGTCAGTACCGTGTCGAGCTCCTCGACCGCCGCGACCGTGGGATCGACGACGCCCAGACAGGCGTCCCGGTCCTCGGGCAGTGCGGCGAGCAGGTCGAGCTCGGCCGCGGTGCCCCGGTCGAACGGCAGCACCCAGCGGTCCGCCGGAACTGCCCCGAAGAGCCGTTCGGCTGCGGCCCGGTCCACCTGCGGGGGCGCCGACCAGCCGGGGCAGACGCCCACCCGTACGCCTTCGGGACGCGCGTCCAGGCGTACCGCCAGGGCGTCCACGGCCAGCGCGTCCTCGAAGGAGAGCGCTGCCGGTGCGGCGGGTCCGGTGGCCGTGTGGCCGAGCAGGAGCGGGTTGTTCAGCTGGATGAGCTTCACACCGCGTGCGACCAGCAGCTCGATCTCCCGGTGGATGATCTCGGCCAGCGCCTCGCCGAGCTCCCGGGCCGAGGCGGGACCGCCGGAGCCGGCCAGACCGGGTTCGAAGCACGTCGCCGCGAGGTAGGCCGGTGAGGGCAGGGACACCTTGGGCGCGATCACCGTCAGTTCGGCGAACCGTGCCGCCCCGTCGGCCACCAGCGGGCCTTCGGCCTTCGGAAGGGTCTCCGCCACCCAGCGGACCAGGCCGTCGGTCTCCTCGCCGGTGCGCCTGAATCCGGAGACGCGGTCGAGCACGGCGCTGCGGAAGTCCTCGCGGGGGAAGTCGCCGTCGGTGACCACGGTGGTGCGCAGCCTGCGCTGGAACGTCACCGCCTCCTCGACCGCGGTGCGTTCGGCCTCCTGGAGGAGCTCGGCCCCGGTCTCACCTCGTGCGTACTGCTCGCGGGCGGTCAGCAGGTCCGCGGGGCGGACCAGGCTGCCGTGGTGGTCGATGCGGTAGTTGAACGTGTCCGCCATGACTCACTCCTTACCTGTGGGCTTGCCGGGGACGCCCCAGGCGGGGAACTCCAGCTCGTAGCCGAGGGAGTCGAGGATCTCGTCGGCGAGCTGCTGGTCCTCGTCGGCGGTGCCGCCGGCGACGCCGAGGCCGCCGATGATCACACCGTCCTTCTTGACGGTGACGCTGCCGTCGGCTGCCATGATCGGCATGGCCGCGCCGGGCAGCTGGGAGAGCTGGGAGAAGAAGACGGGCTGGCTCTCCTGCCACTTCTTCAGCATCCTGCCGGGCCGCTGCATCACAGCCGCGGTGTACGCCTTGGCCCGCGCGATGTCGGGGGTGAGCGGGCGGGCACCGTCCGATCGGCGGATGGTGACCGGGAATCCGCCGGCGTCCACGACGGCGACGCTCACGGCCTTGCCGAGCGCCTGGGCGCGCTCGATGACGGCGTCGGCGATCGCGTCGGCGGCGTCGAGGGTGAGGCTGCTCATACTGCTTCCTTCGGTGCGGTGAGGGTGCGGCGCAGGTGGGCGACGGCGGTGTTGTACTGCGCGGGAGCCTCCCAGTACATGGAGTGCGGGGCGCCGGGGACGATCTCCAGGTGTGAACCCGGCAGCAGTTCGTGGGCGCGGGTGACGGTCTTCACGCTGAGGACCGCGTCCTTCTCGCCGGCCAGGAAGGCGACCTTCACCCCGGAGTCCCGGATGTCGTCCAGGCTCGGGCCGTCGGTGTCGAGGTTGCGCAGGTCGGCCATCTTGGCGACGTTGAAGGTGCCCATCTGCTGGAACAGGAAGGTGAGGTCGGCCCGTTCCCGCTGGAATCCCTGGGTGAGCAGCCGGTCGATGACAGGGAGCTTGACGGCCTCGGCGCGGTCCGCGGCGGCCAGCTCGGTGAGTTCCGGGTGGCTGATGCCGCCGAGGGAGTGCCCGAGGACCGCGGCGGACACCCGGTCGGGGCGCTGGAGGGCGGCACGCAGGGCGGCGACGGAGCCGATGGACTGGCCGACGACCATGACGTCGGTCAGCTCCTCGGCGTCCAGGACGGCAAGGACGTCGCCGGGGAAGTCCTGTCCGTCGAACTCGGGCATGGAGGAGTCGGACTTGCCGAATCCGCGCAGGTCCACGGTGACGACCGTGAACTCGTCACGGAGCACGGCGACCTGCTGCCACCAGGCGGCGTGGTGACCGCCCGAACCGTGGACGAAGAGGATCGCGGGGCCGCTGCCGTGGCGTTCGTAGTAGATGGAGGTGCCGTCGGAATCGGCGTAGGGCATGGAACATCTCCTCGCAAGGACCGGTCAGTTGGGGCGCTTGCCGTGGAAGACCAGCTCGATCATGGTGTGGTCGGGGTCGTGGATGTAGCAGAACTTGGACTGGTTCTCCGGGCGTTCGATCGGGCGGGTGTGCCGGATGCCCAGTTCCTTGAG
This sequence comes from Streptomyces sp. NPDC002809, assembly GCF_040295435.1. Taxonomy (NCBI): domain Bacteria; kingdom Bacillati; phylum Actinomycetota; class Actinomycetes; order Kitasatosporales; family Streptomycetaceae; genus Streptomyces; species Streptomyces sp. NPDC002809. The sequence continues at coordinate 106,915 of NZ_JBEOVJ010000019.1, read as the reverse complement.
GTGCGCCATGAAGTCGTCCCAGTCGTCGACCTCGACGGCGAAGTGGTACGGCGCCATCCGCTCCATCTCCTCGACCGGGGTGAAGTGCAGGTCGAAGTTGCCCCGGGTCATCAGCACCACGCGGGTGTTGGACTTGGGCATGATGCGCTTCATCCCGAAGACCTTGGCGTACCACTCGGCGGTGCGGTCGGGGTCCGTGGTGGGGAAGTTGACGTGATGGATGTAGCGGGGTTCCCTGCTCATCGCTTGTTTCCTTTCGGTGGCTGCTCGCGGCGGCTCAGCATCGGGGCGGCTCCTCGTGCACGGGGTTGGCCAGGACGCCGATACCGCTGATCTCGACCTCGACCGTGTTGCCCGGTTCCAGCCCGCAGGTGGACTCGGCGCCCATCCACAGGACGTCGCCCGGCTGCAGGGTGAGGTATCGGGTCATCTCGACGATGTAGTCGTACGGGTCGAACACCATTCCGCCTGTCGGGAAGGAGGCCCGCACCCGGCCGTCGACCCGCAGGGTCGTCGTCTGGGCGAGCGCGTCCACTTCCGTCTCGATCCAGGGCCCCATCGGTTTGAAGGAGTCGGCGTTCTTGCTGCGCCAGAAGGTGCGGTCCTCGTGCTGCCAGGTGCGGGCGCTGACGTCGTTGCCGATCGTCCAGCCGAAGACCCCTTCCCTCGCCTGCTCGTACGTGGCGTGCCGCAGGGTGCGGCCGATGACGGCGACGAGCTCCGGCTCGGCCTCGAACCGGCCGGTCACCTCCCGCGGCTTCACGATGGGCGAGAGGTGTCCCGTCAGCGCGTTGTTGGCGCGGTAGCCGATCTCCGGCCGCTCGGGCATGACGGCCGCCGTGTTGCCCAGCGCGCGGGCGTGTTCGATGTGGCGGGTGTAGTTCAGTCCGACGGCGTAGAAGACGGGCGGGACGACGGGTGGCAGCCACACGGCGTCGGCTCTCGCCACGGTGCCGATGACCGTGGGCCGGCCGTCCAGTGGCGACTCGGACAGCAGCTCGATGTGCTCGTCGTGGACACGGCCCCATACCGCCATCCCGCCGACCGCGACACGCGTGTATCTCATGGTGGTCAGCCGGCAAGCAGGTGGGAGACGCGCTTGGTGACGAGGTAGCCGTCCAGACCCTCCGGGCCGCCCTCGCGACCGTAGCCGCTGTCCTTCATTCCGCCGGAGGGCGCCTCGTGGACGGAGCCGCCGCAGTGGTTGATCGACACGATGCCCGCCTGGAGACCGTCCGACAGCCGTTCGGCGGTGGCCGCGGACTCGGTGAAGCCGTACGCGGCGAGTCCGTACGGGAGGGAGTTGGCCTGCGCCAGCGCGTCGTCCAGCTCGGTGAAGGGGACGATGGGGGCGATCGGGCCGAAGGGCTCCTCGGTCATGACGAGGGCGTCGGCGGGGACGTCGGTCAGGACCGTGGGCGGGAAGAAGTAGCCAGGTCCCTCGATGCGCTCGCCGCCGACGAGGACGTTCGCGCCGCGGGCCACGGCGTCGGCGGTGAGGCGTTCCATCGCGGCGAGCCGGCGCTCGTTGGCGAGCGGCCCCATGGTGGTCGCCGCGTCGAGCCCGTCGCCGACCCGGTGGGCCTCGGCGGCCTTCACGAAGGCGGCGGTGAACTCCTCGACGAGGCTCTCGTGCACCAGGAACCGGCTGGGCGAGGTGCACACCTGCCCGGCGTTGGCGAACTTCGCGCCGGCCGCACGGCGGGCCGCGACGGCAGGATCGGCGTCGGCACAGACGATGACCGGGGCGTGCCCGCCGAGCTCCATCAGTGAGGGCTTCATCCGCGCCCCGGCATCCGCGGCGAGCAGCTTTCCGACCGGTACGGAGCCGGTGAAGGCGACCAGCCGGACGACCGGGTGGGCGATGAGGCGGGCGGAGACCTCCGCGGGCTCACCGAAGACGAGGTTGAGGGCCCCCGCCGGGACACCGGCGTCCTCGAAGCAGCGCACCAGCGCGCAGGCCGTCCCCGGGGTCTCCTCGGACGCCTTGATGACGAGGGAGCAGCCGGCGGCGAGTGCCGCGGAGATCTTGCGCATGGGCGATCCGGCCGGGAAGTTCCACGGGACGAAGGCGGCGACGGGGCCGACCGGCTCGCGGCGCACCGTGAGCAGGGTGCCGGGGGCGGAGGGGATGATGCGGCCGTAGGCGCGGCGGGCGTCGTCGGCGTGCCAGCGCAGCGAGTCGGCGACCCTGCGGACCTCTCCGGCGGCTTCGGCGAGCGGCTTTCCCTGCTCCACGGTCATGATGCGGCCGATGGCTTCGGCACGCTCCGTGGCCAGGTCCGCCGCGGCGTGCAGGATCGCGGTGCGGCGGGCGATCGGAGTGGTGCGCCAGATCTCGAAGCCGTCGGCGGCGGCCTCGGCGGCGCGGTCCAGGTCGGCGGCGGTGGCCAGCGGCACCTCGCCGATCACCTGCTCGGTGGCGGGGTTGACGACGGGGGACGTCTGTCCGGTGCTGCCCTGGCACCACTCGCCCGCTATGAACATGCGGACGGGCGGGTAGCCCTGGTCGGTGGTCATGGGTGGGTGCCCTCTCGGGGAATGGTGTGGGTTCAGGTGGCCGGGGTGTCCTGGGCGTCCCGGTTGGAGCGCAGCGACCAGATGGTGTGCGGCGGCGCGGTCGCGTGGACGCGGGTCTCGTACGTGTCGTCGACCCGGTCCATGTCGCAGGCGTACTCCACGCGGCCGCCGCACGGGGCGTGCAGGAACCGGAAGACGTTCGAGCCGATGGTGTGCCGGCCCAGCTTCCGGGCCTCCCGCCAGCCGCGCTCGATCATGTGGTTGCCGCCTTCGACCACGTCGTCGAAGCCGGGAACCTCGTACGCGATGTGGTTGACGCCCGCCCGGTCGGGTCGGTGGCACAGCAGGAACGTGTGCTGGTCGTCGTCGCCGGGCGCCTGCATGAACACGCCCATGGGCTCGATGACGTCGGTCGGCCGGAAGCCGAGCAGGCCGGTGTAGAAGGCGACGGCCTGCTCCCGGCCCTCCTTGGCGATGTTGAGGGCCACATGGCACATCCGCAGCGGCCGGACCTGTCCGACCGTCTCCAGCGGGGCGTTCCAGCGGGTGACGTCACCGGAGATGTTGGCGGTCCGGGAGGGGGCCGGCAGGGGCCTGGGGCGGGCGAGGGTGAGGCCCACCCCGAAGCCGGTGGCATCGACGGTGCGGTGGACTCCGTCGGCGCTGGTGCGGACGGGGTGATCCCGTCGCACCGCTTCCACGATCCGCTCCAGTTCCTCGGCGGTGTCGACGCCCCACACCACCTCACGGAGGGTGGGGCCGTCCTCGACCGGGGCCGGGAGCAGCGGTCCGGGGCAGGTGTCCAGGTGGAGGGTCTGGCCGGCGAGGGTCTCGAACACCGCGTGCTCGTCGGTCCGTTCGACCAGGAAGAGGCCGAAGTCTTCGAAGAACCGCACAGACTCCTCGAGTACCTCGACGCTGTAGGTGACCGATTCGATTCGCTGGATCCCCATGGATTCCTCACTTCAGATGATGTCGCCGCATGCGGACCGGTCACCGTTCCCGGCGATCCTAGATTTTCCGGGCGCATGCCTCAACGGTCCTGCCGTGCAGGCTCCGCAATCCTTGATTGCACGGGGTGCGGCCTGCCGCTCAAACGCCGTCGGGAATCCTGGGAATGGGGTTCTTGGAAAACCATTCGGTAAGGAATTCGAGGAATACGCCGACTTTGCGGGGAGTGGACGGACCGGGTCCGTAGATGGCGAAGAGCGGGCGGTCGGGTACGCCCCGTTCGGGGAGCAGGATCTCCAGCGCCCCGGACAGCAGGTCGTCGTACGCGGACCGCTGCGGAAGCAGACCGATGCCGCGGCCGTGGACGGCGGCCTTCTGCAGCGCGATGTAGGAGTTGGACGAGAACGCCACGTTCCGGATCTTGTGCAGTGTGGAGGCGTGCCCGTGTCCGATGCGCCAGACGGGGTCGTTGACGTGCACCAGGCATTCGTGGGAGGCGACGCCGTTGGGCTCGGTCAGCGCCCCGTGGCGCTCCAGGTACGAGGGGGCTGCGCACAGCATGAAGGGCAGCGAGGCGATCTTCTTGAGGCGTACGCCGGAGTCCCGCAGGTCCCGGGTGTGGAACGCGACGTCGAAGCCGCCCTCCAGGAAGTCATAGGTCCGGTCGGACATTCCGCCGAGCTCGAAGCGCACCTGAATCTTCGGATGTGCCGCAGAGAATGCGGCAATGGCGTCACCCAGGTCGAGACTGCCTATCCATTTCGGACAGCTGATGCTCAGCGACCCCTCGGGGCGGTCGTGAAGGTGGGCAATGGAAGCATCCTCGCTCTCTATCTCTCCGAGAATGCGAATGCAGAATTCGGCGTATCTCTGCCCCTGCTCGGTCAGACTCACCGAACGGGCGGTGCGATGGACGAGGCGTACGCCCACCTGTCGCTCCAGCTCCGCCACGTGCCGTGACACCAGGGAGCCCGATGAGCCCAGTTTCTTGGCGGCTCCGTTGAAACTGCCGGTCTGGGCGACGGTGACGAAGCTGTGCATGACGAGCAGGCGGTCCATGGATCCTCCGGGTGGCCCCGGGGCCACGTGGACCCGGGGCCGGTCGTGCCTAAGGGCGGGTGTTGCTGCCGTACACCGCCGGCCGCGGCAGGGCCGGGGTGGTGCGGTGAGGGTACGGGCGTTCGCTGTGACCGAGCCGCACCACGCGCACCGGAAACCCGCCCGTCCGGGTTACTTGGGGCAGTATTGAGGAGCTTGCGCCACGTTGTCCTTGGTGACAAGAGTCAACGGAACATTGCTGATCTTGTCGCCCTTCTTGTCGGCGAGCAGGGAGAGCGCCTTCTCGACGGCGGTCTGTCCGATCGTCATGGCCGAGTTGGCCACCGTCGCGGAGAGCGTGCCCGCCTGGACGGCGGCGATCCCCTCCTCCGTACCGTTCACCGAGACGATCTTGACGTCCTTGGCGCCGGCGGCATCGAACGCCTTGCGGACGGCGAAGGCCATCTCCTCGTTGGCGACGAAGGCGTAGTCGAGGTCGGGATGGGCCTGGATCATGTTCTCGGCGACATCCTGCGCCTTTGCGGGGTTGAACATGCCGGGCTGGTTCGCCACCACCTTCGCGGTGGCCGGGAGCGCCGCCTCGAAGCCGCCGACCAGCAGGTCGGAGGCGGCACCCGGCGCACCGGCGACCACGCCGACCTGCACCTGCTTTCCGGCGGCGTCCTTCTCGATCCATCCGGCGTCCATGGCGCCGACCTTCTTGAGGTCGACCACTGCGGCGCCCAGGATGTCGGAGAGGTCGTCGGTGGCGACCGAGGTGAGATAGATCGGGATGCCCGCGTTCTTCGCCTTGGTGATGTCGCCCTCGAGTGCGTCGACATTGACGGTCTGCACGATCAGCGCGTTCACGTTCCGGGCGATCATGTCCTCGATGTTGGACAGTTCGGTGCCCGCGTCCTGCTTGGAGTTGGCGGAGTACAGCTTGGCCCCCTTCACCTTGGCGGTCTGCTCGACCGCCTTGAGCAGACAGGTGTGGAAGTGGGTGTTGGCGCCGTTGACGAATCCCAGGGAGGTGGCGCCGTCACCGGATCCGGCCTCGCCGCTGTCGGAACATCCGGACAGGACGAGCGCGGCGACGCCGGCGAGCGAGACCGCGAGGACGCGGCGGGAACGGGTGGTCGAAGACATGGAGGTATGACCTTTCCTGCGACATTGACGGGAAGGGTGGGGGGGGAGCCGACGAGGCCGGCACAGCGGGCGGGCCGTGGGTCAGTGACCCGGGCCGGACCTGCGGTTGAACTCGTTGACCACGGCCGCGACGAGGAGCACCGCACCGGTGACGACGGGCTGGTAGTAGCTGTTCACCTGGAGCAGGTTCAGCGCGTTGGCGACGACGCCCAGGAGGATCACACCGAGCACGGTGCCGGGAATCGTGCCGTGCCCGCCGGCCAGCAGCGTGCCCCCGATGACGACGGCGGCCACTGCGGTGAGCTGGAGCTGAAGGCCTCCGGTGTTGGGTGCGCTGGCACCCAGCCGGGAGAGGAGCATCAGGCCGGCCAGACCCGACAGGCCTCCAGCGAGACCGTAGAGGGCGAGCTTGCGGGCGGGTACGTTGATGCCGCTCAGGCGGGCGACGTGTTCGTTGCCGCCCATCGCGAAGGCGTCCCGCCCGAAGGTGGTGAACCGCATCGCCAGACCGACGGCCACCAGGACCACGACGGCCACGATGAGCAGCCAGGGAATGCCGAGCACCTTGGAGTTGCCGAGCGCCGACATCCGGTCCCCGATGGAGATGCTCATGCCGTTCAGGACGAGCAGGGCGACACCGTCGAGCAGCATGGCCGTGGCCAGTGTGGCGACGAACGGCGCCACCTTGGTGAAGGTCACGACCAAGCCGTTGACCAGGCCGATCACCGTGGCCAGCAGCAGGGTGACGACCACCGTGACGGTCGTGGACTGTCCGTGGGAGAGGAGCTGCGCGGCCACCGCGGTGGTCACGGCGGCATTGCTGCCCATCGAGAAGTCCATGCCGCCCGCCGTCATCAGCAGGGTGAGACCGCCGGCGATGACTGCGGTCACGCTGATCTGGCGGAGGATGTTGAGGAGGTTCTGCGAGGTGGTGAACGAGTCCGCCCGCAGAGCGGTGAAGACGATCATCAGGATCAGGACGGCGATCAGCCCGCCGTGCGGTATCCGGCCCAGCGACCTGATCGTCGGGCGGGGCCGGGCGGTGGCCGGAGCGGTCGCCCGGTCAGGGGCGACGGAGGGGGATTTCAGGCTCACTGCGGCGCTCCTCCGAGGGCGGTGGCGACGAGTTCGTCGCGGGTGATGGCGGTGGTTTCGTACTCCGCGACGGTGCGCCCCGCCCGGACCACGAGGATGCGGTCGGCCAGGCGCATCGCCTCCTCCGCGGACGAGGAGGCGAGCAGAACCGCGACCCCTCGCGAGGCGAGGGCGTCGATGAGGGTGTGGATGTCCGCCACGGCTGCGACGTCCACGCCGTTGGTGGGGTCTTCGAGGAAGCAGGCGGTGGGGGCGGTCTCCAGCCACTTGGCCAGCAGCACCTTCTGCTGGTTTCCGCCGGACAGACTGCCGACCGGCGGGTCGCCACCGAGCGTCACGACCCCGTAGTCCTTCCGGCGGGTCGCCGACCGCCGGGCCAGGTCGCCCCGGCGGTGCAGCCGCCTGCGGTGGAACCGGTCGTCGGCGAGCATCAGGTTCTCGTCCACGGACAGTCCCGGCACGAGGCCCAGGGCGCGGCGGTCCCCCGTGACGCAGCGCAGCCCGCTCGCGAGCGAGGCCGGCACGCGTCCCAGCGGCACGGGCCTGGCGTCCACGTGGAGCTCCCCGCTCTGCGGCCGCTGCCGGCCGGAGAGCAGGTCGAACAGGCACGACTGGGCGTCCCCGGCGGGACCCAGCACGGCAACGACTTCGCCCTTGCGGACCTGCGCGGTGAAGTCGCTGATGGAGCGGCCATGGGTGAGCCCGCGGATCGCGAGACCGACCTCGTCCCCGGGTGCGGGGCGCTCCGGCCGGTGCGACACCACGTCCCGGCCGACCATGCCGCGCACGAGCTCCGTCGCGTCGAACCCGGATGCCGGTGCGCTGCGCACCACTGCGCCGTCGCGCAGCACCGTCACCCGGTCCGCGAGGCCCAGTACCTCGTCGATGTAGTGCGAGATGTAGACGACGGCGACGCCTTCGTCGCGCAGCCTGCGGACCAGCTCCCTGATCCGTCCGGCGGCCTCCGCGCCGAGGCACGCCGTCGGCTCGTCGAGGATCAGCACGCGACCGCCGCGCCGGACCTCCCGGGCGACCTCGACCATGGTCTGCTCGGCGACGGTGAGTTCGCCCGCGGTACGCCGCACGTCGATGTCGATGCCCAGGCCGGCGAGAGCGGTCCGGGCCCGCGAGACCATCTGCGGCCGGCTCACCAGTCCGCCCCGGCGGGGCAGGTCGCCGAGCATGATGTTCTCGGCCACGCTGAGGCCCATGACCAGCTCGCGGCGCTGCGGTACGAAGGCGATGCCGAGGTGGCGGGCCCTGCGCACGGTGAGACCGGCATGGTCGTGCCCGTCGACGCCGATGGTGCCGCCGTCCGCCTGGTGCACCCCGGAGAGGACCTGGACGAGCGTCGACTTGCCGGCACCGTTCATGCCCATGAGGGCGTGGATCTCTCCCGGATACAGGTCCAGGTCGACTCCCTTGAGCGCGGCGGCCCCGCCGAAACTCTTGGTGACCCCGCGGAGCCGGACCAGGGGCGCGGCAGGGTCCGAGCCGGTGGCCGCGGCGGCGGGACGGGTGGTCCGCGCCGTCACGGCCGGTGTCCGTCCCCGTCACGGACGACCCGCTCGAAACCGCGGATGTCCGGGAAGGGGGGCTCGCGGTCGGCCTGGAGGTCGACCTGGAAGGCGTTGAGACACATGCCGAGCATGGTGAAGTTGCCGAGAGCCCCGATGGTGTCGACCAGGCCCTGTGAACCGAAGTGCTCGTGGGCGCGCGCGAACGTCTCGTCGGAGACGAAGTGGTCCTGGAGGATCTCCCGGCAGAACTCGTAGAACGCCTGGTCCGGCTCGTTCCCGAAGTCCGGCCGGCGCCGCTCGGCGATGGCCCGGACCGCCTCCTCGGGCACCCCTGCCTCTATCGCGGTGCGCACGTGCGCGTTCCATGAGTACTGGGCGTCCCAGTTGCGGGCCGCGAGCAGCAGAGTGAGCTCGCGCAGATGCTCGGGAAGGCTGCAGTCGAAGCGGGCGAAGGCGCCGAGCGACTCGGCTCGTTCACACATCTGCGGGCTGTGCAGCCAGACCCGGAACGGCCCCCGCACCGCACCGCGGCGGGCCGTGATGCGCTCGGCCAGCTCCTTCTGGGGCGGAGTCATTTCGTGTTCGGTGAGTACGGGGAGCCTCATGTCGGCAATCCGCCTTAGCCTCGGGCACGGTCCGGTTTCGCCGTGCAATGGTGGCCGACCGTACCCGCGTATCCGGCAACCACATCCCTCCTGACGTGCAATGTAAAACTGCATACCGGAGGGCATCCCTTCCCGGTTCCTGGCCCTAGGGTCTGCCCGGCGGATCAGACGCGAACCAGCCACGATCCGCCGGACGGGCCCCGGCCCGTTCGGCTCAGCTCCGCCGAAAGGAACCCCTGATGTCCACCGTGATCAAAGTCGCCGAAGTACCCCTGCTCGACCGTGGCGGCGCTGTCGTCACGACCCCCCTGGTCACGACAGCCTCCGCCCATGGTGAGAACCGGATCACCAGCGGAATCAGCGTCTACCCGGTCGGCTCCGGCGCCCCCCTGCACTCGCACAACTGCGACGAGCACGTCACGGTCCTGGACGGTGACGCGGAGGTGGTCATCGACGGCGAGGTGACCCGTCTGGTGCGGTACGACACCACGTACGTCCCCGCCCCCGTCCCGCACCTCTTCCGCAACGTCGGCGACACACCGTTGCGGATTCTGTGGGTCTACAGCTCAGGACATGTGACCCGCACGTTCACCGAGACCGGGGTGACGGTGGAACACCTCTCGCCGCAGGACCAGATGGGCTGAAGAGCCCCACGAAAGGCGGTACTCCCCCGTGTCCCTCCCCCATGACAGACCCGGTCGGCCGGACAGACCGGACGGCCGCCGAAGTTCCCGCAGAGCCCTCACCGCGTCGGCCGCCGGCGCCGCTCTCATGCTGAGCGGCTGCGGTGGCGGCTCCGACGCCGGGCACGAAACCACCGTCACACTCGGATTCGTCAACGGAGCCCACTCCGACTTCCACACATGCCTCCAGGGTGCCGTCGAACTCGCCGCCGAGACCGCGGGCGTCAAGCTCTTCACCGCGAACTCGCAGCAGGACGCGGCGAAGGAGCTGGCCAACATCGGAAAGATGACGTCCTGGAAGGTGGACGCGCTGATCGTCCAGACCGTGGACATCGGCGCTCTGCCGGGCGATATCGCCCGGGCCCGAAGTGCCGACGTGCCGGTCTTCCTGACCTCCGTGGTCCCCGAGGACACCTCGGACATCCTCGGAGCGGTCGTCGTGGACCTCGAACAGGCAGGGCGGCTGGACGCCGAGTGGATAGGCAAGGACGCGAACGGGAAACAGGCCGAGGTCGGCATCGTGGCCGGTGCGCCGGGCGCCGCGTCCGATCTGCTCGTCTCCGGTTTCACTGCCGCGTTGCCCGCCAACACTCCGGTCGTGGCCAGCAGACCCGGCATGTTCGACCCGGCGCGGGCGCAGGAGGCCGCGGCGGCCATGATCCGGGAACACCCGGGCCTGGACTACGCGTTCGTCGCCAACGAGGAGATGGCCTTCGCGGCGCGCAAGGCCTTCGACGCGGCCGGGGGGAAGGGCGTCAGAATCGTGACGGTGAACGGGACCGACAGGGGCCTGGCCGCGATCGAGAAGGGGACCCTGTCCGCCACGGTCACCAACTCCCCCTTGGTGAACGGAACGATGGCCGTCAGGAACACCCTGGCGCTGCTCGCGGGCAGGAAGGCGGACCGGATCGGCTCCGTCCCCCTGGTCCTGGTCACGAAGAACAACCTGAACCAGGCTCCTCAGTACTGCCCCTGACGGCACCGGCACCTCGCCCCGACGGCACCGGCCCCCCGGTCCCGGTCGGGACGGACCTCAGGCCGGAGAGGCCAGGTGCCGCTCCGCAGCCACCACGGCATCGTGCACGCTCGTCCTTCCCAGCATGACGCACAGGGTGTACGCGGCATCGTCGACCGCCCGGCGCGCAGCCTCGTCCGGCGGTGACGCGGCCAGCCGCGACCGGCACCGCCGGAACTCCGCCAGCGCTTCCTCGGTCCGCCCGCGGCTCGGCAGCAGGGCGGTCCGGGCTGCCGGCAGGGACGGGGTGCGCGCGTTCTCGATCGCCCTGCGCAGCGAACGCTCCAGATGCGTCGGCACAGTCGCTCCGCGCGATCCGGCGATCATGGCCGCGGCGGCCTGCCCCGGGGTGACGTGGGCACCCTGCGCCGCGGTCGCCAGGATCTGTGCGGCCTGGAGAGCGAGCACGGCGTCGCGGCCATGATCATGCCGATCGCCCATGCTGTCGTCGGTTCTTCCAGGAGCGGCTTTCCCCCGGGCCCGGCCTCGGCCCTACGGCGACGTCCGCCGGAGCCCTGGGGTTGCACAGAGGAGACAGAAGGAGAAGTCGTCATAGGAGCCATCGCTTCGCAACGAGGTTGAGCGACTCGGCGTGCGGCACCGGGCTGTGCCGAGTCCTGCCGGCACCGGGATTCTTTCCCGCACAGCCCCCTCGCGACACGGTGAATACGCCGTGTCGCGTCAATCGCGACACGAAAGGCGTAACCGCGAGGGGCCCACCGGCGCGCCTGGCGGACGCCGGTCGCGGTCCACGGCATCGTGCGTGCCTGATTCGGCGGGAGCAAGCGGAAAGCAGGGGCGGAAAGTGGGCGGCAATCCGGTGGCGGCTACGTTCACCACAGCACTACGGCGCACCGGGAGTTCCGTCCTGGTCAGCGCTGCCGGGGAGCTCGACGCTGCGGCTGCGCCCCTCCTGGAGCAGGTGCTCGACGTCGTGCAGCCGAGCACGGACGTTCTCCTGCTGGACGTCCACGACGTGCAGTTCATGGATTCGGCCGGGTTGTTGCTCCTTCTCGAACTGCACCGACGCGCACAGCTCCGCGTCCTGCGGGTCATCGTGGTGGGGTGGCAGGCGCAGCCGCAGCGGGTGATGGAAGCGATCGCCGGCCTGCCCCCGCGTGGCGGGTGCCCGCCCGGGCGCGGGGCACTCGCCGGCTTCCGCCGCCTCGTCCGGGACCGGGCCGACCGGCAGCGCGATTCGGCTGCCGCGCCCGTGGGAGCGACGGCGTCGGCGGGCTCCGCAGGCATCTGCTGAGCGGTTCCCCCTGCCTTCGCGGGGTTCGGGTGTGGGAGGGTTGAAGTGATGAACCAGCCTGGTTCTGTCGCTTCGTGGCTTCGGTGTCCCGACGGCTGTCCGCCGGGGTACGGCACGTATGCCGTGTCGTCGCGGCTTCTGGTGCCGGAGCGGGCACGGCGCTCACCGTGTTCCGGACAGGTGGGCCTCCGGGCCCGCCGTATCCAGGGCTGCCCGCCCCGACCGAGGGGAAGCCCGATGAAGCCGTACAACGTGCATGTGCAGTTCCTCGGATCCGTCGCCGTCGTCACGCTGTGCCAGGACGGCGCGGGCGCCCCCGCACCGGAGAACACCCCGCCCGCCGACGTGGACGATGCCCGAGCCGTGTGCCGCGGGCAGCTGAACCGCGCCCTGGAGACGCTGCCGCCGTGGACGGGATCCGTGGTGCTGGACACCGACCGGGTGGGTGTGCCGTACCCGGAGGACGCACTGGCGCTGGTCCAGCGCTGGGCACTGGCCCGGCGGATACACCTCGTCACGCTCTCCCTGGACGAGACAGGCTGTCCGCGGAGCGGCCCGCCCCGCTCCGCCGTGGCCGGGGTCGGCCGGGGGCCCTCCGGGCCTGCGGGTGCGTTCCGGCGCACCCTCGCTTTCCGGGCACTCGTGCAACGGGCGTACGGGATCCGGCTGGCCCGTCGGCAGCCCCCTCCCCTCGAAGGCGGGGCGTGACCCGTCGCCCGGCCCGCGTCGCGGGGCGAATCCTCGGTCGGCCCGTGCCCCTGTTACAGGTCCTCGCAGCCGGAGTGGGGGAGGATGGAGGTGCGGCCCAGCCAATGGAGGTGAAGCGCCGTGGAACCCGTGCCCCACGAGGACGACGAGGAGTCCTCGTACCCAGGCGAGGGCATCCTGCCCGGAGACGCCGGACGCTTCTCCGAAGCGCTCGCCCGTGCCACCGCCGAGCAGTCGGAAGTGGCAGTGCCCGCTGCCCTGTGCCAGGCGTGCGTGGACCTACTGGACATCACGGGTGCTTCGATCTCCCTGCAGGGCGAAGGGGACGCACGCGTCCTGTGGTGGTCCAGCAGCGAGGTCGCCGGACAACTCGCAGAGGCCCAGTACACCCTGGGTGACGGTCCGTGCCAGTCCGCGATCGATCTGGTGGCACCGGTACTCGCCGCCGACCTGACGCAGGGACCGGATGTCAGGCGCTGGCCGTTCTTCGCCCAGCAGGCCGTCGAGCTCGGGGTGCGCGCCGTGTTCTCGCTGCCGCTCGGGGCGGGCGGACTGGCGCTCGGCACGCTCGATCTCTACCGGGAGGACGCGGGTGACCTCTCCGAGCGGGACCGGGCCTTCGCGTTCCCCATGGCGGAGGCCATCACCACCGCGCTGCTGAACCTGCCCGGGGGGCCTGCCACGTCCGATCCGGACGAGGACATGTGGCTGGCCATGGCGGAGAGCGATCATGAGGAAGTGCACCAGGCCACCGGCATGATCATGGTTCATCTGGGCGTGGATCCCCAGCAGGCGCTGGCACGCCTCAGAGCACATGCCTTCGCCCACGATCTGACAGTGACGGAAGCGGCCCACGCCGTCCTCGACGGGAAGGTCAGGTTTCATGACTAAGGTCGGTCGTGCTTGTCCTGGAACGCGAGCGGCGGCCACCGGCACCCGCTCCGGTGCGGAAGAGCGACAGGAAGAGCGACAGGAAGACGGTGGAGTCGCATGAACAGGGAACAGCAACTGGCCGAGGCGTTCGTCGACCTCACCGACACGCTCGCCAGGGATGTGGAACCCCTTACTCTGCTGCACCGTCTGACCCGCCACTGCCTCCCGCTGACCGGCATGGACGATGCCGGTGTCCTGCTGGCGAACGCCCGTGGAGATCTGCGGACCGCCGCCACGACTGACGACCGCCCGGCGCTGACCGGTCTCCTCACCTCGCAGATCCTGCGGGGCCCCGGCGCCGACGCGTACCGCACGAACACTCCCGTGCATGCGCCCGCCATCCTGGACGGCGCGGCCCATTGGCCGGAATTCGCGACCCTGGCGAGCTCCGGCGACTACGCGAGCGCGCATGCGCTTCCGCTGCGCGTGCGCGGCCGGGCCGTGGGAGCCCTCAGCCTGCTCTCCCACGATCCGCGAGCACTCGCCCCGGAGCAGACGGCTCTCGTCCAAGCGCTGGCCGACGTCACCGTGACGGCTGTCCTGACCTGGAGCAGCGACCCGCTGCGGCCCACCGACATCGTGACCCGCATGCAGTCGACACTCTCCGCCAAGGCGCTCCTGGACACGGCTGCCGGCATGCTCGCCGCCACCGGGCACATCCAGCCTTACGAGGCGGCCCGCCAACTGCAGGCCTACGCCGCCCGCAGCGACCTGCGCCCCGCAGAAGTGGCGGATCAGCTGGTGCGCAGACTGATCGATCCCGGCACAGTCCTGGCGCGGACACCGTAGGCACGGGGCCGATGGCGGTCGGGACCGGCCCTGACGGCATCCCGCGCGAGGTCGGCCCCGCATTGCGTACTTCCGCCGTGAAGGGGAACAACACCTTTGGACGCCACCTGAATTCCGTACACAGCCGCTCCTCGGAGGAGAACTCCGATGACCACCACACTCATGGCCCTTCCGTCCGCACACCGTGACCACCTTCTGAGCCTCTCCGAACACGTTCAGTTCCCACCGTCGCAGCGGCTTTTCGAGGAACATGCCGTAGCCGACCGCTTCTGGATCCTCAAGACGGGGGCGGTGATACTGGACGCACAGCTTCCGCACCGGCGCCGTGCGGAGATCGCCATGCTGGAGCCGGGAGAGCTGGTCGGCCTTTCCTGGCTCTTCCCGCCCTTCGAGTGGGAGCTGGGCGCCGAGACGCTGAGCCCCGTCCGCGCCCACGAATTCGACGCTCCACGCGTACGGGCCGAGTGCCGCTCGGACCCCGTGTTCGGATTCGCGATCAGTCAGTGGGTCGGCATGGTGCTCGCCCGCCGGCTGCAGGCCACCCGCAGCCGGCTGCTCGATCTGTACGAATCGGCCGCGCACGCCTGACACCGGTCGTCCGGCCGCGGTGCGGGAGGACGATCGGAAGTGGTTACACCCGGCGAGAGCCGCACCTACACTGAGCGGCCTGGAAAGCGGCGGTGACCAGCGCAAACGGACTCCGCTCGACGGTTCGCCACACTAGGGAGCAACCGGGTGTTCTATTACGTGCTCAAGTACGTCGTCCTGGGCCCGCTGCTGCGGTTGTTCTTCCGTCCTGTCATCAAGGGGACGGAGCACATTCCGGCGGACGGCGCGGCGATCATCGCAGGCAACCACCTGTCCTTCTCCGACCACTTCTTGATGCCCGCGATCATCAAGCGCCGGATCACCTTCCTCGCGAAGGCGGAGTACTTCACCGGGCCCGGCGTGAAGGGCCGTCTGACCGCCGCGTTCTTCCACAGCATCGGTCAGATCCCGGTGGACCGGTCGGGCAAGAACGCCGGGCAGGCGGCGATCCGCGAGGGGCTCGGGGTGCTGAACAGGGGCGAGCTGCTCGGCATCTACCCGGAGGGCACCCGTTCGCACGACGGCCGGCTCTACAAGGGCAAGGTCGGTGTGGCGGTGATGGCCATCCGGGCGCAGGTGCCGGTGGTGCCGTGCGCGATGGTCGGCACGTTCGAGATCCAGCCGCCCGGAAAGGTCGTCCCGCGCATCAAGCAGGTCACCATCCGCTTCGGCGAACCGCTGGACTTCTCCCGCTACGCCGGTCTGGAGAACGAGAAGGCCGCGATCCGCGCGGTCACCGACGAGATCATGTACGCGATCCTCGGTCTCTCCGGCCAGGAGTACGTCGACGAGTACGCGGCCAAGGTGAAGGCGGCCGAACAGGCCGACAGCGCGGGAAAGTTCCCGAAACGGCAACGCTGACGGCGGATTCGCGCTCGGTGAACCACGCTGGTCCGGGCTTCGCGCAGACCCTAGCGTGCGGTGCATGAGCAAGGGACACGCGTGGGTACTGGGAGCGACGGGTCAGATCGGGCGGGCCACGGTGCGCTCGCTCGTCGAGGACGGCTGGGAGGTCACTGCTGCCTCGCGCGGTGGTGGCCGTGACACGAGTTGGCACGAGGACGTCCGGACGGCCGCTCTGGACCGCGACGAGGACGGCGCGCTCGCCACGGCGCTGGGCGACGGCTGCGACGTACTGGTGGACGTGGTGGCGTACGGCGAGCAGCACGCCCGGCAGCTGACGGCTCTCGCGGACCGGATCGGCTCCGCGGTGGTCGTCTCCAGCGGTGCGGTGTACGTGGACGACCGAGGCCGCGGTTTCGACACCCAGGACGAGCCGGACGGGGCACCCCGCTACCCGGTGCCCGTTCCGGAGTCGCAGACCACGGTCGCGCCGGGCGGGGCCACGTACGCGACGCGGAAGATCCGGCTGGAGCAGGACCTGCTGGCGGCAGGTGACTCGCTGCCGGTCACACTGCTGCGGGCGGGCGCGGTCCACGGCCCGTACGGCCGCACACCGCGGGAGCTCTACTTCGTGAAGCGGGCCCTGGACGGTCGCACGCGGCGGGTCCTGGCGTACGGAGGGACCTCGCGCTTCCATCCCGTCCATGCCTCCAACGTGGCGGAGCTGATCCGCCTCGCCGCGCTGAAGCCGGGCTCGCGGGTGCTCAACGCCGCCGATCCGCAGGCACCGACGGTCGCGGAGATCGGCGAGGCGGTGGATGCGGTGCTGGGCAGGAGTTCGCAGACCGTGCTGATGCCGGGGGCCGCCACACCGGAGGGCGTGGGTGACACGCCCTGGACCACTCCGCATCCCCTCGTGTACGACATGACGGCGGCGGAGCGGGAGCTCGGGTACCGGGCGGTGACGGGCTATGCCGAGTCGCTGCCGGAGACGGTCGAGTGGATCGCCGGGCAGCTCGCGGGCCGTGACTGGACGGACGCCTATCCGGCGATGGCGCGGAACTACGGCACCGGGCTCTTCGACTACGCGGCGGAGGACGCCTGGCTGGAGCGGTACGGCCGGGAGGCGTGAGCCGCTCCGGCCAACAGGGACGGGCCGCCGGTGACCTGCCGGCGGCCCGTCCCGTCACTCGGGTGCTACGGCTTCGGCGTGGCGTGCGGGGTGCACGTCACATCGCGCCGGTCGGTCTTCCCGGTGAGCAGGTAGCTGTCCACCCGCTCGTTGATGCAGGGGTTGACCAGGCCCGTGACGCCGTGCGATCCGGCGCCCTCCTCCGTGATGAGGCGCGAGCCCGCGAAACGCTTGTGCAGTTCGACGGCGCCCTCGTACGGAGTGGCGGCGTCACGCGTGGACTGCACGATCAGCACCGGGGGCAGTCCCTTGCCGGTGCGGACGTCGAGCGGGGTCTGCTGCTTGGCCTGCCAGGTCGCACAGGGAAGGTTCATCCAGGCGTTGGCCCAGGTCATGAACGGGTAGTCCTTGTGCAGCCGGGTGTTGTCGCGGTCCCACTTCTGCCAGCTGGTGGGCCACTTGGCGTCAGCACACTCGACCGCCGTGTACACGGCGTTGCTGTTCTCGGACCGGATGTTGCCCGCCGTGTCCGTCAGGTCGGGGGCGGCGGCATCGATCAGTGCCTGGGTGTCACCGGCCCGGTAGGCGCTCCAGGTCCGGGCGGTGGGTGCCCAGGCGGAGTCGTAGTACGGGGCGCTCTGGAAGAAGCCGATGAGCTCGGCGGGACCGAGGACGCCACCGATCGGGCTCTTCTTGGCGGCTGCGCGCAGCTTCAGCCACTCCTGCTCGACCTTCTGCGGCGTGTCGCCGATGTGGAAGGCGGCGTCGTTGGCGGCGACCCAGGCCTTCCAGTCGTCCCAGCGCTTCTGGAAGGCGATGTCCTGGTTGAGGTTCGCCTGGTACCAGATGTTGTCCTTCGCCGGGTTGACGACGCTGTCGACGACCATGCGGCGGACATGGGACGGGAAGAGCGTGCCGTAGACCGCGCCCAGGTAGGTGCCGTAGGAGACGCCCAGGTAGTTGAGCTTCTTCTCGCCGAGCGCGGCCCGGATGACGTCCAGGTCGCGTGCGGTGTTCGGCGTCGTCATGTGCGGCAGCATGTCGCCGCTGCGTTCGGCACAGCCGTCCGCGTACTCGGCGGCGAGCTTGCGCTGGGCGCGTTTGTCGGCCTCGGAGTCGGGCACCGGGTCGGCCTTGGGGGCCTTGACGAACTCCTGCGGGTCGATGCAGGAGATCGGCGCCGAATGGCCGACGCCGCGGGGGTCGAAGCCCACGAAGTCATAGGCCTTCGCCGCGTTCAGCCAGAGCGGGCTCTTCGTGGCGATCCGCTTGGGGAACGCCATGCCCGAGCCGCCCGGGCCGCCCGGGTTGTAGATCAGGGCGCCCTGGCGCTCGCTGCTGGTCCCGGTGCTGACGTGCCGGTCGACGGCTATCTTGATCTGTTTGCCGTCGGGCCGGGCGTAGTCGAGCGGGACGGTGACCCATCCGCACTGGATCGGTGCCGCGATGGCCCAGTCGGCCGGACAGTCCGCCCAGTCGATGCCGGCCCTGGCCGCGCGTGCCGCGGCCAGCTGGACGCCGCGTGCCTCGGAGCCGTTGTGGTGGCGGCCGTCGGCGGTGGCAGCCGGTGCGGCTATCGCGCCCGCTATGAGCGTGCCCGCGATCAGAGCACCGGCCGAGCCGAGCGCTGCTGTGCGTCTCAAGTGGAACCTCCCCCATGGTGAAGCGCCTTCGGGTGCGGCGCAGTTCAGTAGGTACCTCCCGCGGATCCTGTCTCCTGTGAGCCGCCTGAGAACAGATCGCACACATACTTCTTTACCGAATCGATAACCGGACAGCCATGTCCTGCCAGCGGTGTCCTGCCGCAGTGCTCAGCCCGCGGGGGCCGTCAGCTCCTCCGCCGCCCGGTCCAGCACGGAGCGCAGCTCCCTCGCGTCGGCGGCGAGTACGGTCACCAGGGCGGCGGGGCCCGCGAGACGGGTGAGCACGGCGGTGGATCCCAGCAGTCCGGTCTCCGGGCCCGTTTCGTCGAAGGCCGGGTCCACGACGAGCAGTTGGCCGATGGCTCGGTGGCCGCCGAGGACGGCCGGGCCGTCCCAGCCGCCGGGTGCTCCCGGTCCGTACGCCAGTTGCTGATCGAGGATCGGGCGTCCGGCGCGGCGGACGGTGAGCCTGCTCAGGAGGGTGCCGGTGGTCTCGCCGTACCGGCCGAGAATCAGCTCCTCGCGCAGCATCATCCGTGCGGTGGGGGCGAGTTCGACGACGGTAGCCATGTGGAGCTCGCTGCCTTGCGCCGAAATAAGCTGTTCGGGAAGCCAGTTGAGCTCGGCACCCTCCTCCACGTTCAGCACGATGTCGTAGCGGGCCGGGGCCGCTCCGGGGCCGGGCAGGGCGACCGTGGCCGCCGCCGAGCCGACGGTGAGCCGGGCGCCCTGCCCGGCCCGCGCCTCGATGGCGAGCCGGTCCCCGCCGAGCGGGGCGCTCATCGCGCCCACGACGGTGACACGCGCCGCCCCGGGGAGGGCGGCCCTCGTCCGCCGCAGGGCGAGCGGTCCGCCGCTCTCCAGGACGGGGAGCGCGGTGGCGCCGCGCCCGTCGCGTACGGCGGTGATACGGGCGGTGGCCCGGACGCTCACGCGGTCCAGGAGGCGAGCTGCCCCCGCACCCAGTCAGCGACCGGGCCGACGCCTTCGCCCGAGGTGAGCGAGGTGAAGGCGACGGGCAGTTCGCCACGCTGCTGTGCGGCGTCGCGGGCCATCCGGCCGAGGTCGGAGCCGACGTACGGCGCCAGGTCGGTCTTGTTGATCACCAGCAGGTCGGATGCGGTGACGCCGGGACCGCCCTTGCGCGGGATGTCGTCGCCGCCCGCGACGTCGATGATGAAGATCTGGGCGTCCACGAGCCCCTTGGAGAAGGTGGCCGTGAGGTTGTCACCGCCGGATTCCACGAGGATGAGGTCGAGCGGACCCACGGTGTCCTCCAGGTCCTCGACGGCTTCGAGGTTGGCGGATATGTCGTCGCGGATGGCGGTGTGCGGGCAGGCTCCGGTCTCGACGGCCTGGATCCGCTCGGGCGGCAGCACCGCGTTGCGCAGCAGGAAGGCCGCGTCCTCCCGGGTGTAGATGTCGTTGGTGACGACGGCCAGGGACAGCTGGTCGCGCAGGGTGCGGCAGAGAGCGGCCACGGTCGCGGTCTTCCCGGATCCGACCGGCCCGCCCAGGCCGATGCGCAGGGCTCGTCGGGTGCCGTCGGGACGTGCGGCGTCGGCGCCGACGGCGGCCGGGCCCGGGTGGGAGTGGTCGAGGTGCATGGGTGCGGCTCCTGTGCGGTTCGGGCGGCGCGCAGTGCGGCGCGCCGGGGTCATGAGGCGAAGAGCCGGACCGGCCGACCGGCGTGGGTCTCGGCGGCGATGTCGAGCAACGGGGCCGAGGTGGACGGGAGTTCTCCGATGGGGCCGTGCGCGGCAGCGACGGCCTGCTCGGCGACGTGGTCGAGCTCGGGGGCGAGCCGGGCCAGGACGGCCGTGGCGTCGAACGGGTTGAGGGAGAGCAGCCGGACCACGGCCGTGGCCGGTCCGCCGACCGTCTCGTACGCGGCGCAGTGGGCGGCGTCCTCGGGCCCGAGCCCTGCCGCGCGCGCGGTCAGGCCGAGCACGACCGGCTGGTGGCCGCCGCGTGGCCGGGCCAGGGCGAACGCGTCGAGCTCCTCGCTCGGCCAGGTCGCGCGGGCGGCCCTCATCAACTGCCGGCCGAGCTTGCGTGCGACCGCGCGCAGAGCGGGTGAGGGCGTACGGGCGTCGGCGGCCTCGTCCAGGGCCAGCGGGTCGTGCCCGTGGGCGGCTGCCGCGGCGAGCGCCGCGGCGGTCAGCCCAGCCGTGTGCAGACGGCCCCGGCAGAAGTCGGCGAGGTCGTCCGCGTTGCGGATGCGTCCTGACACGACGGCCGCCTCGGCGCCGCCGGAATGGGCGTGACCACCGGCGGGGAACCGGCCGTCGGCCAGGACGAGCAGGGCTGCACGGCTCATCCTTCGTCCGTTCTCAGAAGAGGAAATAGCGCTGGGTCATGGGAAGTTCGGCGGCGGGTGCCGGCTCGACCGGATCGCCGTCGATCGTCACGGCGAAGGTGTCCGGGTCGACGTCCACCCGGGGCCGCGCATCGTTCTCCCTCATGTCGGCCTTGGTCACGCCCCGGGTACTGGTGATCGGAACGAACCGCTTCCCCAGCCCGAGCCGTTCGGGCAGCCCGTCCTCGATCGCCGCACCCGACACGAAGTTGAAAGAGTTCGCGGCCGGGGCCCTGCCGACCGCGCCGAACATGGGACGCGGCAGGACGGGTTGCGGGGTGGGGATGGAGGCGTTGGCGTCGCCCATCTGCGCGTACGCGATCTGGCCGCCCTTGATGACGGTCTGCGGCTTGACCCCGAAGAAGGCCGGCTCCCACAGCACCAGGTCGGCGAGTTTCCCGGTCTCCACGGAACCGATCTCCCGGTCCAGGCCCTGGGCCACCGCCGGGTTGATGGTGTATTTGGCGACATAGCGACGGACTCGGTGGTTGTCGGCCCGCCCGTCACCCGGCAGAGCACCACGCCTCTTCTTCATCACGTGGGCGGTCTGCCAGGTGCGCAGGACGACCTCGCCTATGCGCCCCATGGCCTGCGAGTCGGAGGAGATGATCGAGATGGCACCGAGGTCGTGCAGGATGTCCTCGGCCGCGATCGTCGAGGGCCGGATCCGCGACTCGGCGAACGCCAGGTCCTCCGGCACGGCAGGGTTCAGGTGGTGGCACACCATCAGCATGTCGAGGTGTTCCTCGATGGTGTTGACGGTGTGCGGACGCGTCGGATTGGTGGAGCTGGGCAGTACGTGCGGCTCCGAGACGACGCTGATGATGTCGGGGGCGTGCCCGCCGCCCGCACCCTCGGTGTGGTAGGCGTGGATGGTGCGCCCTGCGATGGCGGCCAGGGTGTCGGCGACGAACCCTGCCTCGTTGAGCGTGTCGGTGTGGATGGCGAGCTGGGCTCCCGTCTCCTCGCAGACCCTGAGACAGGCGTCGATGACGGCGGGGGTCGCGCCCCAGTCCTCATGGATCTTGAACCCGAGAGCACCCGCCCGCAGTTGGGAGTGCATGGCTTCATGGGACATCGTGTTGCCCTTGCCGAGCAGTCCGATGTTGACCGGGTACGCCTCCAACGCCTCGAACATCCGCGCAAGATGCCAGGGCCCCGGGGTGATGGTGGTGGCCTTCGTGCCCTCGGCCGGACCGGTGCCGCCGCCGACCAGGGTGGTGATGCCGCTGGAGAGAGCCTGGTCGACGAGGGTCGGCGAGATGAAGTGGACATGGGCGTCGATGGCGCCTGCGGTCAGAAACTTCCCGTTGCCCGAGATGATTTCGGTCTCGGGACCGATCACCAGGTCCGGATGGACGCCGTCCATGGTGTCCGGGTTGCCGGCCTTCCCTATCCCCGTGATCCGGCCGTCGCGGATGCCGATGTCCGCCTTGACGATGCCCCAGTGGTCGATGACGACGGCACCGGTGATCACTGTGTCCGGCGCACCTTCGGCGCGGGTGGTTCGCGCCTGCCCCATCGACTCACGGATCACCTTTCCCCCGCCGAACACCGCCTCGTCGCCCGCACGTCCGGGCCCGCCGCAGCGGTCCTCCTCGATCTCGACGAGCAGGTCGGTGTCGGCGAGACAGATCCTGTCGCCGGTGGTGGGGCCGAACAGGTCGGCGTATACGGCGCGTTGGAGCTCAGGCATCGAGGGGACCTCCGGTCTCACCGCGTAGGCCCGGGACGATCCGCCGCCCCGCCAGCGGGACGAGTTCAATGTCGACGGGAATGCCGGGCTCGAACCGGACGGCCGTCCCGGCGGCGATGTTCAGCCGCAGTCCGCGGGCTGCCTCCCGGTCGAACTCGAGGCCGGGGTTGGCTTCGGCGAAGTGGTAGTGCGAGCCGACCTGGACCGGCCGGTCGGCCGCGTTGAGGACGGTGAGGCGGACGACGGGCCGGCCCGCGTTGAGCGGCACGGGCCCGTCCGCGTACAGGATCTCTCCCGGAATCATCGGCGGCGCCCCGTCAGACGATCGGGTCGTGGACCGTGACGAGCTTGGTGCCGTCGGGGAAGGTCGCCTCGACCTGCACGTCGTGGATCATCTCGGCTATGCCGTCCATGACGTCGTCACGGGTGAGCACCTGGCGTCCGGATGCCATGAGTTCGGAGACCGTACGACCGTCGCGTGCCCCCTCCAGCAGGTGGGAGGTGATCAGGGCGACGGCCTCGGGGTGGTTGAGCCGCAGCCCTCGCCCGCGTCGCTTCTCGGCCACATCAGCAGCCACATGTATGAGCAGGCGTTCCTGCTCGTGCGGGGTCAGTTGCACGTGTCCACCTCACAGTCGTCCGCCCAGTACCGGCCCTGGGCGCAGCGAGACACTAGCCGCCGTCAACAGTCTGTTGAACGTCGAACCGGTGCCGCACGGCGAGGTATTGCACGTTAGAGCCGAAGTTTTTCCGGCACGTTAACTGCCCCTTTGCTGATCCATGGACATCAGCCCGCGCAGACCGTTCTCGAGAACCTCGGGTCCCGCGTCGCCGAACATGGCGAGTTGGACGATGAAGCCCTGAGCGGTGGCGATCAGCGTGCGCGCGATGTGCTCGTCCGGCACTTCGGCAGCGAGCATCCCGCTCGCGCGGTACACACCGACCAGCTCGGTCCATGACACCCGAAGGCCCTCGTACGCCTCACCGAGCGTGGCCGCCAGCCGCTCACTGCGCAGCGTTTCGGACCACACCTGGACGATCAGACCGGCATACGCCCGCCGGTCCAGCCCACCCCTCCCGTCCACCTCGTCACCGAACAGGGTGCGCGCCACACGGCCGATCAGCACCTCCGGGGTGGGCGGCGGACTGCTGCGGGCAGCACGCTCGAACGCCTCCCGGACCCCGCCGACCGCCTCCCTCGCGATGGCGTCGATCAGGTCCTCCTTGCCGCTGAAGTAGCGGTAGACGGCACCGGCCGACAGTCCGACCTCCTTCAGCACGTCCTGCATCGAAGCGGCATGGAATCCGTCGCGGGCGAAGCACCGCGCCGCGCCGTCGAGGATCTGCCGACGGCGGGCGTCGAGGTGTTCCTGGGATACACGGGCCATGACCCCAATGTAAAACGAACGTTCCTTCTTGACAAGCGAGCCACCCGGCCGGAGAGTGACGCCGATACATAAAACGAACGATCCTTCTCTTTGAATCGAGGTTCCCGTCATGTCCGCTGCCCCGAACCGCCGTTTGGTGGCGGTCGTCCTGCTGGTGCCCACGGTGGTGGCCCTCGTCCTCTGGGCTTTCGCCTGGCCCGCCGCCCGGATGGCGCCCAGAGACCTCCCCGTCGGCGTCGCGGGTTCCGCACCGGCGGCCGATCAGCTCCAGCGGCAGCTCGAACAGCGCGACGGCGCTTTCGAGATCCACCGGTACGAATCCGAGACCGCCGCCCGCGCCGCAATCGAGGACCGGGCCGTATACGGCGCGGTCGTGGCCACCCCGAAAGGACCGGAACTGCTGACCGCGTCCGCGGCCGGCCCGGTGGTCGCCCAGCTGCTGAACGAGGCGGTGACCGCATCCGCACCGGCGGGCACAGCGGTACCCGTCACGGACGTGGTGGCGGCACCGGCCGCGGATCCGCGCGGCAGCGTGCTCGGCGCGAGCATCCTGCCGCTGGCGATCGCGGGCATGGCCGCCGGATCGGCCGTGACCCTGCTGCGGCTGCGCGGCGGGCACGCGGCCTCGGCGCTGATCGGCGTGGCCGCCCTGGTGGGAGTCGTCGCAACCGCGCTCACCGACAGCTGGCTCGGGGTCATCACCGGTGGCTGGTGGAGCGAGGTGGGGGCACTCGGCCTCACCGTGCTCGCCGTCGGCGCACCGGTGGCGGGGCTCGCGGCACTGATCGGACCGGCGGGCATCGGCCTCGGGGCACTGCTCATGGTGCTTGTCGGCAACCCGTTCTCGGGCGTCACCAGCGCGCCCGAACTGCTTCCCCGGCCGGTCGGCACCATCGGCCAGTGGCTGCCGCCGGGCGCGGGCGGCTCACTGCTGCGCTCGGTCGCGTTCTTCGACGGACACGCGGCGGGCGGCGCGGTCCTGACCCTCGCCCTGTGGGCCGCGCTCGGTCTGACCGCGGTGATCATCGGCGGCCGCCGCCGGGCCCCGGCACCGGACGCACCCGAGACCGCACCCGAGCGCCGACCCGCACTGGCGGGCTGACCCGCCCCCGAAAAGGGCCGTACACCCCCACGGCGGGGGCGTACGGCCCTTTCGCGTCCGGTCAGTTGCCCGGGCCCTGCTGCCCTCTGTGTTCCGCGGCGATCCCGAAGCGGCGCCGTTCGCCCGGAGCGGACGCATTGGAGCCGATGGAGGAGACCGAGCTGATCACCTGCTCCTGCTCCGCCGCCTCCTCGCTCTCAAGTCGCTCCAGGTCAGCGGCCGATACGAGCGCCACAAGAGGTTTGCCGTGCCGCGTCACGACCACGCGCTCGCCGCCGTAGACGACTCGGTTGATCAGTTCGGCGAGGTCAGCTCGGGCTTGCGTCACCGGAATCTCGTAGGCCATGCTCCCATCATAACCGCCTGTACGTCCTGTACATTTTTTACAGAAGCGTGCGCGAGTGCCCTCATGGCCCCGCGCGCCCCGGAGGAGAGGCCTCACCATGTACCGCGCCGCCGCCCGCCACGTACTGCCCGAGTTCACCGAGCGCACGTCCCAGGGAACCCGCACGCTCGACCCGTACTCCAAGCTGCTGGCCGAACGGGTCGTGTTCCTCGGCACCCCCGTCGACGACACGGCGGCCAACGACCTGATCGCACAGTTCATGTACCTGGAACACGACGCGCCCGACCGGCCCATCTCGCTGTACATCAACTCCCCCGGCGGCACGTTCGGCGCCATGACCGCCGTCTACGACACGATGGACTTCCTCACCTGCGAGGTGGAGACCTTCTGCCTCGGCCAGGCGGGGGCCGGTGCGGCCGTGCTGCTCGCGGCGGGCGCTCCGGGCAGGCGGCACGCCCTGCCGGGCGCCCGCGTGGTGGTGCAGCAGCCCGAACTCGCCGAGCCGGTACAGGGGCAGCCGTCCGACCTGGAGATCGAGGCACGGGAACTGGCCCGCATGCGCGAGACGCTCAGCGGCATGCTGGCCCGTCACACCGGCCGCCCCGTCGAGCAGATCACCGCCGACACCGAGCGCGACCTCATCCTCGACGCCGAGGGCGCCAAGGACTACGGACTGGTCGACCACATCGTCCAGAACCGCTCGTTGTCGCTGCCTCCGCACCAGGCGCGGTGAATCCGAGATGCAGCCACCGGAGTTCGCGCCACTGCCCGCCCTGACACGCGCGGAGGGCGAGTTCATCGACCGCTACCTGCAAGTCCTCGACCAGGTGGGCCGGATCAACCCGGCCAACGGCGGCGACACCTACGACGCACTGCGCGCCGCCCAGGCACTGGCCTCTCACTCGGCCGCACTGCGGGACGCGCTCGCCTTGATGCACGAGCGGGGTGAAGCGCGGATCCACACAGCCACGTTGACCCGGGCGCTGCGCGTACTGGACGGCGAACGGCGCTCCGGGCGGGTCACCATCCCGCCCGCCCCTCCCAGTTGACGTGCTCCTCGGCCCGACACGCCCGACGCGTCGACCAAATATTCTCCCTCGTTCGGCGTAGACGTTACTTCGCACGAGGGACAACTCAATTTGCACTTTCACGGTGGACGGTGGGTGAAATCTCCCGTTCCGTCGCTGGTACGGCACCGGCCGGCGAGCGTCTGCCGTCTCCCCAAAGGTCACCTGTCCACCCGAACGGGCCAGTCGTGACGAGCCTCACATATCGCCGTTCCCCCTCGGAAATCCGGCACTCGGTGAGTCAAGATCCCTGGGACGACAAGCCCCCGCCACCGCGGCGGGGCGGTCCGGGCGGACGCCGAGTCCTGCCGCCGTCCGGATGCCTGGTCGACAGGAGTGGATCGGCAGGAGTGGAGGACCCGAGCACAACGGGCCGACCGGACCTCCGGTCGTCCCTCGGGGTGAAGCCGCATCTGCGGCCGGGCGACTTCGCCAGCCCGAACCCGACAGGTCATCCTTCACAGGCGGCTGACGAAGGGTTGCGCATGACTGCGCAGGTTCATGTCCCGTCTCTGCTCGCCCGGGCCACAACGGCCTCGGCCATGACTCTCGCCGCTGTCGGCGGCACGCTGTTCGTTCCCGGTGCCGCGACCGATGCCCAGGCCGCGACGCATTCGATCAAGGCGCTCAACATCGCCGCGTCGAAGAAGGGGGCGCCGTACCGGTGGGGCGCCACCGGGCCCAGCCGCTTCGACTGTTCCGGCCTGACGCTCTACTCGTTCAAGAAGGTGGGCAAGAAGCTCCCCCGCACGGCCCAGCAGCAGTACAACAAGACCCGCCACATCTCGTCCTCCAAGCGGCAACGCGGCGATCTGGTCTTCTTCCATTCCGGCCGCAGCATCTACCACGTGGGCATCTACGCGGGCAGCGGCAAGATCTGGCACTCGCCCAAGACCGGCGCCGTGGTCCGCCTGGAGAAGATCTGGACGAAGAGCGTCTACTACGGGCGGGTCCGCTGAAGCCTCTCCCCCGCCCGGGCCGGTTCTCCCGCGTCAGCGCAGCAGCGGGCCCGTCACCAGGACCAGCCCCAGTGCGGTGAGTGCCGCGCCGCTGCCGCCCTCGATCGCCCGGGCGGTACGCGGCCGGCGCAGCCACCGGCCGAGGCGGTCCACCAGGAGCGCCACGGCCGGGAACCAGATCAGCGCCAGCAGTACGACGATCGCGGCGAGCAGCAGCGTCCTGGGCAGGGGCGCGGCCCCGGCCGGGACGAACTGCGGCAGGAGGCTCAGGAAGAGCACGGGCGCCTTGGGGTTCAGCGCATTGGTCAGGAACCCCTGGCGCAGTGCGCGGCCTGTTCCCATCGTGGCCTGCCCACCGTCTCCCTCGTCCGGCCCGGGCCCCGCCGCCTGCCCGGCGCGCCGCCTGGCCGCGTACAGGGCGCTGATGCCCAGGTAGAGCACGTATGCGCCGCCCAGGAGCTGGACGGTCCGGAACAGCACGGGCACCGCCACCAGCACGGCGGCCAGGCCGGCGACGGCGAGCGCGGTGTGGACGAGGAGCCCCCCGGCGACCCCGAGTGCGGTCGCCACCCCTGCCGCGCGCGAGGCGAGGGCGTTGCGTACGACGACGGTGAAGTCCGCGCCGGGCAGGGCGACCATGGCGGCGGCGACCCCGACGAAAGCGGTCAGTTGTGCGTCCATGGGTCCACCCTGGACCGCCGGAGCCTTTAGCGTGTACTTGCAATCTTCTGGGTCTGCCAAAAGGAACGCTTAATGTACGACCCGACAAGGCTCGCGGCCCTGGTGGCGGTCGCCGAGGCCGGTTCGATCACCCGGGCCGCCGCGCGCCTGGGCTACACCGCCCCGGCGCTCTCCCAGCAGCTCGCCAAGCTGGAGCGGGAGGCGGGGGCCGCGCTGCTGGTGCGCCATCACCGGGGGGCCCGGCTGACGGCAGCGGGCGAACTGCTCGCCGGGCGCGCCCGGCGGGTACTCGACGAGATGGAGCAGGCCCGCCACGAACTGGCTCGTCTGGCCGGACTCTCCGGCGGCCGCCTGCGGGTCGGCACTTTCACCACGGCAGGCATTCACCTGCTGCCGCCGGTGCTGAGCGCGTTCCGCCGGGCGCACCCGGACGTGGAGCTGACCGTCACCGAGTACGAGCCGCCGGGCGGGGTCGCCGCAGTGGCGGCCGGCGAGGTGGATCTGGCGCTGACCCATGACTACGAGCCCGGCGCCGCGACGCCGCCGCCGTCAGGTGTCCTGTCCGAGCCGCTCCTGATCGAGGAACTGGTGCTGATCACCGCGGTCGGGCAGGTCCTGGCCGACGGCAGCGGACGGCTCCCGGTGACGGAGCTGGCAGGCAGGCCCCTGATCAGCAGCGCACCCACACATCCGCCGCGCCGCGGGGTGGAGAGCGCACTCGCCGAGGCCGGGGCGCTGCCGGCGGTGGTCTGCGAGTCGCCCGGCTATGCGCTGGTCTGCGCCCTGGTCAGCGCCGGCATCGGCATGGCGGTCGTACCCGAGATGGTCGCCGCGATGTCGCCGACACCGCTGTCCGTACGGCGACTGGAGCCGGCCGCGTTCCGCCGGACGATCTCGGTGGTGCACCGCGGCGATCGTGCCAGTGCCGCGGCGGCGACGTTGCGAGCCCTGCTGCGCAGCGGATTCGGGCGGGCCGCGACGCCTCTCTGACCGGGGCGCGGCAGGGCAGTCAGTGCTGGGCGGCCACGTGCCACGGCAGCGCGATCCAGACCGTCTTCCCGCCGTCCGCGGTGGGGGTGACGGTCAGTCGGCCGCCGTACTCCTTGGCCAGCGAGCGGATGATCACCATGCCGCGCCCGTTGTCCTGCTGCACGGCCGCAGGGAGCCGCTGCGGCCACCGGGGGTGACTGTCCGTCACCCCGAGGCGCAGCTGCTCCTCCCGCTCCAGCCGGAGGTCCACGGTGAAGGTGGGTGACTGTCCGAAGGTGTGCTGGACGGCGTTGGTCGCGAGCTCCGAGACGATGAGCCGGACGGTCTCTCCCGTCTCCGTGTCGTCGGGAAGTCCCCAGTCGGCCAGTACCCGGGCCACATATCTCCGTGCCGCGGAGACCGAGACCGGCTCGCTCGGCAGAGTGACGCTTGCTTCTTGATGGTCTGCCATGGCGAGCCGTCCTTTCCCACCCGGATGCGACCCCGCGATCGTTGGTCCGGGTTGTGCTTCGCGCCAGATTGCCACTGATGCTGCCCTCTGTAACGGCGATCCACCAAGATATGCATATATCTGTCGCTCGAAGCGGTGAACTCTGCCCCGGATGTCCCGTAAAGGCGCCACACTGTCCGCTCGACAGGGAGTGGGAGGGGAGGCACCACATGCAGCACGGCCCTGCGGTGCGACGCCGCAAGCTCGGGGAGGAGCTGCGGAGTCTGCGCCATGCGTCGGGACTCACGAGCCGGGACGCGGCTCGACTGCTCGGCTGGCACCAGTCGAAGGTCAGCCGGATCGAGACCGGTGTGAGCGGAGTGCAGCCCGGCGATGTGACCCGGCTGCTCGACGCGTACGGCACGGACGACCCGAAGTTGCGCGAGGTCCTGGCGGCACTCGCGGGTTCGGCGGGCGGCGGGGGCACGGGGTGGTGGCACGCGTACCGCGGCCTGATCCCGCCGCAGTACCGCGACTTCATCAGCCTGGAGTCGCAGGCGCGCACCGCGCGCACGCTGGAGACGTCGGTGGTGCCGGGGCTGTTGCAGACCGCCGACTACGCCCGCGCGGTGACCCGCGCCTCACTCGACGGGCTGCCCACCGGACAGCTGGACTCGCTGGTGGAAGTCCGGCTGGCGCGGCAGGGGGTCCTGCGCAGCGATCCGCCGCTGAGGCTGAGCGCGGTACTGGACGAGGCAGTTCTACGACGCGAGGTCGGCGGCCGCCGGGTCATGCGGGAGCAGCTCCGCCATCTCAGCCGCGTTGCCCAACTCCCACATGTGCAGCTCCAGTTGCTGCCATTCACGGTCGGCGGCTATGTGGGCCTCACCGGGCCTTTCGTTATCTTCTCCTTTCCGAGCATTTCTGATCTGGATGTGGTCGTTCTCGACCACTTGACGAGTAGCCTCTACCTGGAGCGGAAAGAAGACCTCGAGGCGTACAGCTCGGCCTTCCGCACGCTGCAGGCACACGCGCTGTCGCCGGAGCACTCGTTGGACCTGATCGCCGCGATCGACCGCGACGGTCGGTGACCCCGGACTGCCCGAGGGGGGCGTCATGTCGGATTGCCTCGCACAGCACGCGTTACGGTGGCGGCGCAGCAGCCGCAGCACGGGAATGAACAACTGCGTGGAGGCCGCGCCTTTCGGCAACCGGAGGCTGGCCGTGCGCGACTCCAAGGACGCGTCCAGGCCGCCGCTGCTGTTCTCCGCTGCGGCCTGGACCTCCTTCGTCACCGCCCTGAACGGCGGTTCGGCGGACTGAGCCCCCGGCGGGCCGACGCCTCGGGTAGCGGGCCCGGAGGGTCAGCCCGCAGGAGCGGCCCGCCGTACGATCGCCACCGCCTGCGCGATCTGCTCGTCCGTCAGGTCCGCGCGCGCCGTCAGCCGGAGCCGGGAGATGCCGTCCGGTACGGAGGGCGGGCGGAAGCACCCGACCGCCATCCCGGCCGTACGGCAGTCCGCCGCCCAGCGGACGGCCGCATCGGCCGAGGGAGCGCGTACGGAGACGACGGCCGCGTCGGGACGGACCGCGGTCAGGCCGGCCGCCGTCAACTGCTCGTGCAGCGCCAGGGCGACCGCGCGGGCCCGGCCCGCGCGTTCCGGCTCGCGGCGCAGAAGCCGCAGGCTGCCCAGCGCTGCACCGACGGCGGCCGGTGCCAGCCCGGTGTCGAAGATGAACGTGCGGGCGGTGTTGACCAGGTGGTCGATCACCCGCGCCGGGCCGAGAACCGCGCCGCCCTGGCTGCCCAGGGACTTGGAGAGGGTGAGTGTGGCGACGACGCCGTCGCCGCCCGCCAGGCCCGTCGCGGCGAGCGCACCGCGGCCGCCGTCGCCGAGGACGCCCAGGCCGTGCGCGTCATCGACGAGCAGCGCGGCATCCTCCGCGCGGCAGGCGGCGGCCAGTTCGGCCAGCGGTGCGGCGTCGCCGTCGACCGAGAAGACCGAGTCGGTGACCGCCAGCGCTCTGCCCCGGTGCGATTGCAGGGTCTTGCGCACCGCCTCGGGGTCGGCGTGCGGAACCACAGCCGTCTCGGCGCGCGAGAGCCTGCACCCGTCGACGATCGAGGCGTGATTGCCCGCGTCCGACACGATCAGCGAGCCGCGGCCGGTCAGGGCGGTGAGGGCCGCGAGGTTGGCGGCATAGCCCGAGGACAGCACCAGAGCCGCCTCGAATCCGCAGAAGTCGGCCAGTTCGCGTTCGAGCTCCGCGTGCAGCGCGGTGGAACCCGTGACCAGCCGGGAGCCGGTGGCGCCGCCGCCCCAGCGGCGCGCCGCGTCGGCCGCCGCGGCGGTCACTTCCGGGTGCCGGGTGAGGCCGAGGTAGTCGTTGCTCGCGAGGTCCAGCAGTTCCGGTTCGGCGGGCCGGGGCCGGAGCGTCCGGACGAGTCCGGCGTCCGCGCGGCGGCGCGCCTCCTCGTCGATCCAGTCGAACGGGGCGAAGGACATGGTCGGGTCCCTTTTGTAGGCAGCTCACAGACCCTAACCGGGGGCGCAGCCGGGCATGGTGTGGCAATGCACACACCCTCTGCGGCCTCTGTTGTCCGGTTCCTCCTTGGCTCGGGGCGGTGCTGTGCGTCAGGATCATCGCCATGGACCTCCTGAACACGCTGGTGGACAAGGGGCTGCGGCGCGAGCTGCCGACCCGTGAAGAAGCGCTCGCCGTACTGGCGACCCCGGACGATGAACTGCTCGACGTGGTGGCCGCGGCCGGAAAGGTGCGCCGTCAGTGGTTCGGGCGGCGGGTGAAGCTGAACTACCTGGTCAATCTCAAGTCCGGGCTCTGCCCCGAGGACTGCTCGTACTGCTCCCAGCGGCTGGGATCCAAGGCCGAGATCCTGAAGTACACCTGGCTGAAGCCCGACGAGGCGTCGAAGGCGGCGGCTGCGGGAGTGGCCGGTGGAGCCAAGCGCGTCTGCCTGGTCGCCAGCGGCCGGGGCCCGACCGACCGGGACGTCGACCGGGTGTCGCAGACCATCGAAGCGATCAAGGAACAGAACGAGGGCGTCGAGGTGTGCGCCTGCCTCGGTCTGCTCTCCGACGGCCAGGCCGACCGGCTGCGGTCGGCGGGCGCCGACGCCTACAACCACAACCTCAACACGTCCGAGGGGACGTACGGGGACATCACCACCACCCACACCTACGCCGACCGTGTGGAGACGGTGCACCAGGCGCAGGCCGCCGGGCTCTCCGCCTGTTCCGGGCTGATCGCCGGTATGGGCGAGAGCGACTCCGACCTGGTCGACGTGGTCTTCGCCCTGCGTGACCTCGACCCGGACTCGGTGCCCGTCAACTTCCTGATTCCGTTCGAGGGGACGCCGCTCGCCAAGGAGTGGAACCTGACGCCGCAGCGCTGTCTGCGCATTCTGGCGATGGTCCGGTTCGTCTGCCCGGACGTGGAGGTCCGGCTGGCGGGCGGGCGCGAGGTGCACCTGCGTTCGATGCAGCCGCTGGCTCTTCATCTCGTCAATTCGATCTTCCTGGGCGACTATCTGACCAGTGAGGGCCAGGCGGGACAGGCCGACCTCGACATGATCGCGGACGCCGGCTTCGAGGTGGAGGGCGCCGGTACGACGACCCTGCCCGGGCATCGCACGGACGCGGGTGGCGGCTGTGGTTCGCACGCCGGCGGGTGCGCGCCGTGCGGTGAGGGTCCGGAGGCGCAGACCGGCCCGGAGGCTCAGACCGCTCCCGCGGAAGCCGCCGGATCCCAGGCCGCTCGTACGGACCTGGTGGCGGTCCGCCGTCGCGGCGCGGGTACGGATCTCGCACCCAATGCCTGAGCCGCTCTCCCCCGCCGGGCTGCGGGCCCTGGACCGGGCCCACGTCTGGCATCCGTACGGTCCCATGCCTGGCCGGCAGGAGCCGCTGGTCGTCGAGTCCGCTTCCGGCGTACGGCTCAGGCTCGCCGAACCCGCCGACGGCCGAATTGAGTTGGTCGACGGCATGTCGTCGTGGTGGTCCGCCGTGCACGGGTACAACCACCCGGTACTGAACGAGGCGGCACGCAGCCAGCTGGACCGGATGAGCCATGTGATGTTCGGCGGGCTCACGCACGAGCCCGCCGTGCGGCTGGCCACCAAGCTGGTCGAGATCACCCCGGCGCCGTTGCAGCACGTCTTCCTCGCCGACTCGGGGTCGGTGTCGGTCGAGGTCGCCGTGAAGATGTGCCTCCAGTACTGGCGTTCCGCCGGACGGCCGGCGAAACAACGCCTGCTGACCTGGCGCGGCGGGTACCACGGGGACACCTGGCAGCCGATGTCGGTGTGCGACCCCGAGGGCGGCATGCACGAGCTGTGGTCGGGGGCGCTGCCCCGGCAGGTCTTCGCCGACGAGCCGCCGTCGGGCTTCGACGCGGAGCCGGACACCGCGTACGCGGCACATCTGCGCGAGCTGATCGCGCACCACGCGGACGAGCTGGCCGCGGTCATCGTGGAACCCGTGGTGCAGGGCGCGGGCGGCATGCGCTTCCACTCGCCCGCGTACCTGCGTGTCCTGCGCGAGGCCTGCGACGCGAACGACGTACTGCTGGTGTTCGACGAGATCGCGACGGGTTTCGGACGTACGGGCAAGCTGTTCGCGGCCGAGCACGCCGGGGTCTCGCCCGATGTCATGTGTGTGGGCAAGGCCCTGACCGGCGGCTATCTGACGATGGCTGCGACCCTGTGCACGACCGCGGTGGCCGAGGGCATCTCGCGCGGCGAGGTTCCGGTACTCGCCCACGGGCCGACGTTCATGGGCAATCCCCTGGCCTCGGCGGTGGCCTGCGCCTCGATCGATCTGCTGCTCGGCCAGGACTGGGAGCAGGAGGTCAAACGGATCGGAGCCGGTCTGCGCGACGGGCTGGCGGCGGCCGAGCAACTGCCCGGGGTCCGCGACGTGCGGGTTCTGGGCGCGATCGGTGTCGTCCAGCTCGATCACGAGGTGGACATGGAATCCGCGACACGGGCGGCGGTACGTGAGGGCGTGTGGCTGCGGCCGTTCCGCGATCTCGTGTACACCATGCCGCCGTACGTCACCGGGGACGACGACGTGGCGCGGATCTGCCGCGCCGTATGCGCTGCGGCTCGGGAGGGCTGAGATGAGCATTCTGGTGGTGACGGGGACGGGCACCGAGATCGGCAAGACGATCGTGACCGCGGCCGTCGCGGCGGCCTCTGCGGGCCGTCGGGTGGCGGTGCTCAAGCCGGCCCAGACGGGCCTGGTGCCGGGTGAGCCGGGTGATGCCGCCGAGGTGGCGCGGCTGGCGGGCCGTCATGTGACCGCGGTCGAACTGGCCCGTTTCCCCGATCCCTTGGCGCCTGCGACCGCCGCGCGGCGGGCCGGAATGGCCCCCGTCCGACCGCACGAGGTCGCCGAGGCCGCCGAGAAGCTGGCGACCGACCACGATCTGGTACTGATCGAGGGTGCGGGCGGGCTGCTCGTACGGTTCGACGACGACGGCGCGACCCTGGCGGACGCCGCTCGGCTGCTGGCGGCGCCGGTCCTGGTGGTGGCGCCTGCCGGGCTCGGCACGCTCAACTCGACGGCGCTGACCTCGGAGGCGCTCCGCGCCCGCGGGCTCGACTGTCTCGGGGTGGTGGTCGGCAGCATGCCCGCCGAGCCGGACCTGGCGGAACGCTGCAATCTGGCGGACCTTCCGGTGGCGGCGAGCGCTCCGCTGCTGGGTGTGGTCCCGGCGGGCGCGGGAGCTCTCACCCCTGCGGACTTCCGTGCCCGAGCCGGGAGTTGGCTGGCCGAGCGGCTGGGCGGGAGCCGACCCACGGACTGAACGGGGTACGGCACAGGACGGGGTGCGCCGAAGGGGGCAGAATCGAGGTAGCCGAACCTTTCCGGCCGAGCGGGTCGGCAGGGCGTACGCCCGCACCAGGCCCGCCCGGACCGGCCCGTCGAGGAGGTCCGCCATGCGGTTGCGGAGCACGAAGATCCAGAAGGACGCGGTGCACCACCCCGTCTTCGCCCGTTGCTACGCCCGGCTCAGCGTGGCCGCCGAGTCCGCCGCCGGCCTGGCCGCGGTACGGGCAGAGCTGCTGTCGGGACTGTCGGGGCGGGTCATCGAGATCGGGGCGGGAAACGGCCTGAACTTCGCCCACTACCCGCCGGCCGTTTCCGAAGTGGTGGCGATCGAACCCGAGCGCACACTGCGGCAGTTGGCGGTGCGGTCCGCGCTGCGCGCCGGAATCCCGGTCGACGTGGTGCCTGGTACGGCGGAGGCGCTGCCGGTGAAGAGCGAGGCGTTCGACGGAGCCGTCGCCTCGCTCGTGCTGTGCACCGTACGCGATGTGCAGCAGTCGCTCGCGGAGATCCGGCGGGTCCTGCGGCCGGGTGGTGAGCTGCGCTTCTTCGAGCATGTGCGGGCCGACGGCCGCGCCATGGCCGCCACCCAACGCGCACTGGACCGCACGGTCTGGCCCCTGCTGGCTGGCGGATGTCACACCTCGCGCGACGCTCTCACGGCGATCGAAGCGGCCGGCTTCGAGGTGGAGACGTACCGGAGGGTGAACATGCCGGAGGGTGGCATCAGACTGCCCACCTCCTCGTGTGTGCTGGGCGTGGCACGACGGTCGGCCGTGGTGGACCGGGGGCGGGAGGGCCTCCGCTGACGGCCGCGGGCGTGCTGGTCCGGCCCGCCGAACACCTGCGTGGTCACCGTGCCGGTCACAGGTTCCCGTGGACACGGTCCTGGTGGTCATCCGTCGGATTCGTCGGGGTCACCGGCCCCGGTGGTCACCCGTCGAGTCACAGACCCGGTGGACACCGTCGGAGTCACCGGCCCCGGTGGTCACCTTCGGGGTCACAGGCTCCACTGACGCAGCTCGTCGGCGATGGCCCGGACGTCCGCCTTGCCCTCCTTGACCAGCAGCGCCAGATCGCGCACCTGTTCCGGCGAGGTGATGACTTTGAGCCCAGACGCGACGAGATAGCCGTAGGCGACGGCTGAGGCGAACATCGCGTTGGAGCGCTCCAGCGCGGGCACGTGCAACAGCAGTTGCAGCAGCGCTGCCGCCCTGGAATGCGGGTCGCTGTAGACCGGGCTGCCGAAGATCTCCGCCTCGTGCCGTGCGACCGCGGCGACCAGTGCGCCCCAGTCGGTGACCTGGGGGTCACCGGGTGTCTTGTGCTCGGCGACCATGAGCAGCCAGGAAAGGTGGATCCGGAGATTCAACGGGTGCCTTTGCGCTCCGGGCCGAACTCCTCGGCGAACACCGATTCGTACTGCTTCATGAAGTCGGCGGCGGCCTCGACGAACGTATGGCCGACCTCGCCCGCATCCTGTTTGACGAGTTCCTCTATGTAGCGGTTCACGCTCATCCCCCTCTGGAGCGCGCGCTGCCGCGCGGCCTCGGCGGTGGCCTCGTCCACTCGAACGTTCAGCTGCGTCTTGGGCACCCCCTCACGCTAGCGCGGGATTGCTAGCACCGGCAAGGGGAACGGGCCTCGGCAGGGCCCCGACGGTCTTCCGGCACCGGCCCCCGGGCCGCCCGCATCCCCTGCACACCCCCGTCACCTGGCATATCACCGCAGTCGGCCGGCCCGGGCGTTCGGGCTCCGGGCCCCGTACCGTCGAAGGATGAGCGACGGATATCGCACCCGGCCGCCCCCTCTTCCGAACAAGTGGTCATAATTCCTGGTCAGGCAGCCGAAGTCAGCGCAGTCGGCCACGTCCTGGCGGCGAATGCCTGCCAACCGACCAGATCTCGCGACGACTCATGGAGTGCACATTGAGTACGACGTTCCGTTCCCGTATCACCGCCCGGCTCGGGCGCACCTACCTGGCCAGGATCCAACGGCACGGAATCGGCTCCTCCACGATCAAGCTGCTGCCGGAGGAACTGCTCATGCTCCTGCGCCGCGACGGTCTCGATCCTGTGCGCCGGGTGGCCACGACGCGGGCGAGCGCCCCGGTGTCCCGGGTTTCGCTGCCGTTCGGCATGGACGCGTGGGTGGTCACCGGCTACGAGGAGTCGAAGGCCGTACTGGGATCCGCCGAGGGGTTCAGCACGGACTTCGCCCACCTCGCGGGCAACGCCGGGATCGCCCCCGAGCAGAGCCCGGGCGGGCTCGGCTTCAGCGATCCGCCGGTGCACACGCGGCTGCGCCGCATCCTGACCCCGGAGTTCACCATGCGCCGCCTGCGGCGCCTGGCACCCCGGATCGAAGCGATCGTCGAGGAACGCCTGGACGCCATGGAGGCCGCCCGCGGCCCCGTCGACCTGGTGCACGAGTTCGCACTGCCCGTCCCCTCCCTCACCATCTGTGAACTCCTGGGTGTGCCGTACGAGGACCGGAACGACTTCCAACAGCTCGCGATGGACCGCTTCGACCTCTTCGGCGGAACGACCGCACCCTTCGGAGCCATGTCCGCGTCGCTGGACTACTTCAGGGAGGTCGTCAGGGCGCAGCGCCGGAAGCCCGGGGACGGGCTGCTCGGCATGATCGTGAGGGAGCACGGGGACAGCGTCGACGACGAGGAGCTCGCGGGTCTCGCCGACGGAGTGCTCACCGGCGGCTTCGAGACGACGGCCAGCACGATCGCGCTCGGCTCGCTGGTCCTGCTGCAGAACGGGGACGTTCTCGAACGGCTGCGCACGGACGACACGATGACCGCGCCCTTCGTCGAGGAGGTGCTGCGGTATCTCTCCGCGGTCCAGATGGCGTTCCCCAGATTCGCCCGTGAGGACATCGAGATAGCCGGGGTGGTCATTCCGCGCGGCGACATGGTCCTGTGCTCCCTGAGCGGTGCCAACCGCGATCCCTCGTACGTCACGGACGACGGGGGCTTCGACCCGCACCGCTCCACCCCGGCCGGCCATCTGGCTTTCGGCCACGGCATCCACCGCTGCATCGGCGCCGAGCTGGCGCGCATGGAACTGCGCGTGGCGTACCCCGCACTGGCCAGGCGGTTCCCCGGCATGCGGCTCGCCGTCCCGCCGCAGGATCTCGGCTTCCGGAAGCTGTCGATCGTGTACGGCATCGAGTCGCTCCCGGTGCATCTGCGCTGAGAAACGGAGCCCCCTCACGCGCTGAGACACAGCGCCCACCCCTCAAGCGCCCACCCCGCACGCGCTGAAACACGGAGCCCACGCCACACGAGCTGAGACACCGAGCCCACGCGCCCGAGCAGCTCCGGAATTCGCTCGCCCATCGGGATGACGCTCTGCTTGGCTCATCCCATGAGTGATCTCCACATCCGCTGCGCCGCCCTCGCCGACGTCGACGACGTCTTGGCGTTCTGGCGCGAGGCGGCAGAAGGAACGAGCATCAGTGACGACCGCAATGGGGTGTCCCGGCTGATCGACCGGGACCCGGAGGCCCTGCTCCTCGTGGAGCGGGACGGCCTGCTCGTGGGAAGCGTCATAGCCGGCTTCGACGGCTGGCGCTGCCACGTGTACCGGCTGGCCGTGCATCCCGGATTCCGCAGGCAGGGCATCGCGACGGCGTTGCTGGAAGCGGCTGACTCCCGTTTCACCGCGCTCGGCGGCCGCCGGGCGGACGCCATGGTCCTGGAAGCCAACGAGCGCGCCCAGCACGCGTGGGCAGCGGCCGGATACCACCGCGAGGACCACTGGCGGCGCTGGGTGAAGCCGCTCTGACCGCGGGCAGGGCCGGGCCCGCCCACCCGCCGCTGCTGGAGAGCGGGCGGGCCCGGGCCCGCCCACTCCGCGGCGGTCGTCCAGGAGCCCGGCCGACTGCACCACCTCGCTACTTTGCTGATCCTTTACTATGGGTTCTCCCCTGTCGATCCACATGAAAGGTGTGAGCGTCCGTCCCATGGGCGAACCTCCCAGTAGCCGATATCGCCGACACCGCGCGATCCTCGTGTCCCTGCCCGATCATGGGACGGAGGTGAACCGATGACAGAAGTGTTCCTGCTGCTCGTGGCGGTACTGCTCTCCCTCGCGTGCGGCGCCTTCGTCGCGGCGGAGTTCTCCCTGACCACCGTCGACCGCGGCCAGCTCGAACGGGCTGTGGAGCGGGAGGAACGCGGTGCCGCGAGCGCCATGAAGGCGGTACGCAGCCTCACCTTCCAGCTCTCCGGCGCCCAGCTGGGCATCACCGTCACCAACCTGGTCGTCGGCATGCTCTCCGAGGCGTCCATCGCGAAGCTGATCCGCGGCCCGGTCGAGGCCGTCGGACTGTCGCCCAGCGTGTCGTCTTCGGTGGCCCTGGTCATCGGCACCGCCCTGTCCACCGTGTTCCTCATGGTGGTCGGCGAGCTCGTCCCGAAGAACTGGGCCATTTCCTCGCCGCTCGGCGTGGCCAAGACGGTGGCCACCCCGCAGCGTGCCTTCACCGCTCTCTTCCGGCCCTTCATCAGCCACCTCAACAACACGGCCAACCACATCGTGCGCCGCTTCGGCCTCGAACCGGCCGAGGAGCTGGCAACCGCCCGCAGTCCGCAGGAGCTGGTGGCACTGGCCCGGCACTCCGCCAAGGCGGGCGCCCTTGAGGCGGACACCGCGGAGCTCTTCGTGCGCACCCTCAACCTGTCGGAGCTGACGGCGGAGAACGTGATGACGCCCCGGGTGCAGGTCACGGCACTGGACGTGCAGGCAACAGCGGAGGACGTCGCCAACGCCACACGCGCCACCGGACTGTCCCGGTTCCCTGTGTACCGGGGCAGCCTCGACACCGTCGTCGGCGTCGCCCACATCAAGGACGTACTGGCCATCCCCGCCGAGCAGCGCCCACGCAAACGGATCTCGGACATGCTGCGCGAGCCGCTGCTCGTGCCGGAGACCCTGACCGTGGACCGGCTGCTGGACCGTCTCTCCGGCAAACTCGCGATGGCGGTCGTCATCGACGAGTACGGCGGCACGGCGGGAGTCGTGACGCTGGAGGACATCGTCGAGGAGGTCGTCGGCGAGGTGCGGGACGAGCACGACCCGCACGAGACACCCGATCTCGCACCGGCCGGCGAGGATGCCGACGGACGCACACTGTGGTCGGCCGACGGCGCGGCCCGCACCGACCAGCTGGAGACGATCGGACTGAGAGTGCCGGACGGACCGTACGAGACCCTTGCCGGACTGATCGCCACCGAGGTGGGGCGCATCCCTGCCGTGGG
Source organism: Streptomyces sp. NPDC002809 (assembly GCF_040295435.1). Classification (NCBI taxonomy): domain Bacteria; kingdom Bacillati; phylum Actinomycetota; class Actinomycetes; order Kitasatosporales; family Streptomycetaceae; genus Streptomyces; species Streptomyces sp. NPDC002809. The sequence goes on along the minus strand of NZ_JBEOVJ010000019.1, from coordinate 66,303 downwards.
TGACTCGATCGAGCTGGCCGGCTGGCGCCTCGATGTCGTGGACGCCTCCGGGCGGCGCGCCGCCCGGGCTCTGCTGCACGCGCCGCTGCCCGGTTCCGACGATGCGTCGGAGGACGATCGATGACCGCCGTACAGCTCTTCATCGGTCTGCTGACCCTGGTCGTGAACGCCTTCTTCGTCGGTGCGGAGTTCGCCCTCATCTCCGTGCGGCGCAGCCAGATCGAACCACAGGCCGAGGACGGGAACCGGCGGGCGCGCAGCGTCATCTGGGGCCTCGAACACGTCTCTGCGCTGCTCGCCGCGGCGCAGCTGGGCATCACACTGTGCACCCTGGTCCTCGGCATCGTCGCCGAACCCGCCATCGCGCATCTGCTGGAGCCCGTCTTCGACGCCGTGGGGGTGCCGCACGGGTTGGTCCATCCGATCTCGTTCGTGATCGCACTGTCGGTGGCGACCTACCTCCACATGCTGCTCGGCGAGATGGTGCCGAAGAACATCGCACTGGCCGCGCCTGTCAAGACCGCGCTGCTGCTCGGGCCGCCGCTGGTGGCGCTGGCCCGGGCGCTGCGTCCGGTGATCTTCGCGATCAACGCCTTCGCCAACGCACTGCTGAAGTTGTTGCGGGTGGAGACGAAGGACGAGGTGTCGGCCACGTTCTCGGACGACGAGCTGGCCCGGCTCGTCAAGGACGCGGGCGATGCCGGGCTGGTCGACGACCGCGCCGCCGAGCGCCTGCACCATGCGCTGGAACTGGGACGCAGGCCGGTGCGAGACGTGGTGCTGCCGGTGGACCATGTGATGTACACGAGGGTGGGGACGACGCCCGAGGAACTGGAGCGGCTCTCGTCCGAGACCGGATTCTCGCGATTCCCGGTAATGGACAGCGAGCAGCGGATCCTGGGCTACCTCCACGTGAAGGACGCCCTCGACGTCACCCCCCGGGACCTGCCGTTCCCGGTGACCGCCATGCGGCCCATCGCCCGGGTCCGTGCGGCGACACCCCTCGACGACGTACTCACCGCGCTCCGGCGCAGCCGTACGCATCTGGCGGCCGTCCTCGACGAGGACGACCGGCTGGCCGGCATGGTGACGATGGAGGACGTCCTCCGCGAGCTGGTGGGCCGGCCTCAGCCGCGCTGATCCCGTCTCATCCCCAACCGCGCCGACCACGGCCCCGGTCCGGCCCCGCACCCTTCCTGGAGTGCGGGGCCGGACTCGGTCCGGAAGGCGGCGGACGGGGCTACCGCCGTCTTCCGGGTGGCGGGCCGCGCCGCGATACGATCGCAGGGCCATGGAAATAAATGCCGAATACACCAGTCTCGTCGCGGTAGGCGATTCGTTCACCGAGGGCATGTCGGACCTGATGCCCGACGGCTCGTACCGGGGCTGGGCCGACGTTCTCGCCGGCCGGCTGGCCACCCGCACCCCTGGATTCCGGTACGCCAATCTCGCCGTACGCGGAAAGCTCATCGGCCAGATCGTGGACGAGCAGGTGGACGTGGCGGCGGCCATGCAGGCGGACGTGGTGACGCTGGTGGGCGGTCTCAATGACACCCTGCGGCCCAAGTGCGACATGGGCATGGTCCGCGGTCGCCTGGAAGAGGCAGTGGAACGTCTGGCGCCCTCGTGCAAGAAACTGGTCCTGATGCGCAGCCCCGGCCGCAACGGACCGGTGATGGAACGCTTCCGGCCGCGGATGGAGGAGCTGTTCTCCCTGATCGACGACCTTGCCGCCCGGCACGGCGCGGAGGTCGCCGATCTGTACGGGGCACCGGTACTGGGCGACCCCAGGATGTGGGACGTTGACCGGCTGCACCTGACCGCCGAGGGCCACCGCCGGGTGGCGGAGGCGGTCTGGCAGACGCTGAGGCTTGCACCGGAGAACGACTGGCAGACACTGTTGCCCGTCGCGGCCCCGACGCGCTGGTCCACCCGGCGCGTCGACGACGTGCGTTTCGCCCGTCGGCACCTGTTCCCCTGGATAGGACGGCGTCTGACCGGACGCTCGTCGGGAGACGGCCGTACGGGAGCACAGTTCAGCGCTGAGCTGGGACGGGCCTTCTGGGTCACACCCTTGGACGACAAGGCCCCGGGCCCCGTCGCCACGTGGCGACGGGTGGACGACGGCGAGTAGCCGGTCCGAAGGCAACGGACACCTGCCGGGCCGCCTGTGCCCACGTCCGTGCGCTCCCCCGCACTCACGCACGCACTCGCCCACTCGCTCACGCAGTCGTAGCAACGCACAAAGCAGGGGGCGGCGCCGACCTGCACAAACCGCCAGTAGAATCTGGACACGTGACTGCTGTGTCTGCGAAGCCTCGCATCCCCAATGTCCTGGCCGGCCGCTACGCCTCTACGGAGCTGGCTGTCCTCTGGTCCCCCGAGCAGAAGGTGAAGCTGGAACGTCAGCTGTGGCTGGCGGTGCTGCGCGCCCAGAAGGACCTCGGGATCGAGGTACCCGACGCGGCCATCGCCGATTACGAGCGCGTCCTCGACCAGGTCGACCTGGCCTCGATCGCCGAGCGCGAGAAGGTGACCCGGCACGACGTCAAGGCCCGCATCGAGGAGTTCAACGCCCTCGCCGGTCACGAGCAGGTCCACAAGGGAATGACCTCGCGTGACCTGACCGAGAATGTCGAGCAGCTCCAGATCCGGCTGTCGCTGGAACTGATGCGCGACCGCACGGTGGCGGTCCTGGCCCGGCTCGGCAGGCTCGCCGGTGAGTACCGCGAGCTGGTCATCGCCGGCCGGTCCCACAATGTCGCCGCGCAGGCCACGACGCTGGGCAAGCGCTTCGCCACGGCCGCGGACGAGCTGCTGGTCGCCTACAGACGGCTTGAGGACCTTCTGGGCCGCTACCCGCTCCGGGGGATCAAGGGTCCCGTGGGCACGGCCCAGGACATGCTCGACCTGCTGGGCGGAGACGCCGGCAAGCTCGCCGACCTGGAGCAGCGCATCGCCGGGCACCTCGGCTTCGCGCAGGCCTTCACCTCGGTCGGCCAGGTCTACCCGCGCTCGCTCGACTACGACGTGGTGACCGCCCTGGTGCAGCTGGCCGCGGCTCCTTCCTCGGTCGCGAAGACCATCCGGCTGATGGCCGGCCACGAACTGGTGACCGAGGGCTTCAAGCCGGGCCAGGTCGGCTCGTCCGCCATGCCTCACAAGATGAACACCCGCTCCTGCGAGCGCGTCAACGGCTTGATGGTCATCCTCCGGGGTTACGCGTCGATGACCGGTGAGCTGGCGGGCGACCAGTGGAACGAGGGCGACGTGTCCTGCTCCGTGGTCCGCCGGGTGGCACTGCCCGATGCGTTCTTCGCGTTCGACGGTCTGGTGGAAACCTTCCTTACGGTGCTCGACGAGTTCGGTGCGTTTCCTGCCGTCGTCGCCCGCGAGCTGGACCGCTACCTGCCTTTCCTCGCCACGACCAAGGTGTTGATGGGCGCGGTTCGCGCCGGTGTCGGCCGTGAGGTCGCCCACGAGGCCATCAAGGAGAACGCTGTCGCGTCCGCTCTCGCCATGCGCGAGCAGGGCACGGAGCGCAACGAGCTGCTGGACAAGCTGGCGGCGGACGAGCGCATCCCGCTCGACCGCGCGCAGCTGGACGAACTCATGGCCGACAAGCTCTCCTTCACGGGTGCTGCCGGCGATCAGGTCACCGCACTGGTCGGCAGGATCGAGGAGATCACCAAGCAGCACCCGGAGGCAGCCGCTTACACGCCGGGCTCGATCCTCTGATGCACCGGACCACAGACCGGTGACACCCGAACAACTCCTGGCCGCCCGTGACCGCAGTGTTCCCGATGTGGTCGCGGGCGGTCTGCGCGTACTGTTCTGCGGAATCAACCCGAGCTTGATGACAGGTGCCACGGGCCATCACTTCGCCTTCCCCGGTAATCGATTCTGGCCGGTGCTTCACCTGTCGGGGTTCACCCCACGGCAGCTGAAGCCCTGTGAGCAGTCCGAACTGCTCGGCTACGGACTGGGCATCACCAACGTGGTCGCCAGAGCCACTGCCCGGGCCGACGAACTGTCCGCTGAGGAATTCCGCGCCGGCGGCCGGCTCCTCACATCGAAGATCGAGGAACTGCGGCCCCAGTGGCTGGCCGTCGTCGGGATCACGGCCTACCGGACGGCATTCGGCGAGCGACAGGCTCGCATCGGGCCGCAGGACCGGCGGATCGGCGGGGCCCGCGTCTGGGCGCTCCCCAACCCCAGCGGCCTGAACGCCCACTGGACCGTCAGCTCCATGGCCGAGGAGTACGGGCGTCTCCGGTCAGCCGTCGAACCGGACACCACGATCCTCACAACTGAGGCCTGACGGCAGAACAGGTCCCTCGGCTGCTCTGTCCTCGCCCAACCGTCCAGCGCGACAGAGCGGCCGCCGCCCGACCAGCCACCCGACCGGCAGGGCCTCGTGGCTCGCCCCCTCCCCGTCCCCGTTCCGCACGGAGCGGGCCCCCGCCCTCGGCCTTGACACCGTCCCAGCGGCTGGGCCCGGAGGATTCAACGGGGTGGACCGCACCTCACGTTCCGGCTGTGTCCCCACCTGCCGCAGCAACTCGTGCACGGCCCTTCTCTGCCGCCCCGCCCGCGCCCCCGCGCCCCTGCGACGCGACTGAGCTCACGGAACTCACGGAACTCACGGAGGATCGATCTCCGTCACCACCACGCTGAGCTCGCATCCGAGGCCTTCCTCCTGCAGATACAGCGCCAGGGCGATCCACCGGGTCTCGATGTACCAGAGCCGGAGATACTCGCACCCTGCAACGGTCTCGGCCCATGGGTCGGGTATCTCCTCACCTGACATCATTCGCTCTTGGGCACTCCACAGGCTGATCAACTGTGGCTCGCCCCAGCGTGCGCCAAGCACGGTGATCAGGGCCTCGTGCTCCGCAAGACATTGCGCACGGTGCTCCAGCCGCCCCGTCTCGTCGTCGTCCCAGTGATCGTCGTCGGCGTGCAGGGACGCCGTGTGGTAGCCGGGCCCGCTGACTCCCGAACCCGATCGGATGCGATCCGCGGGGAACTCTCGGGTGCGCATCCCGTCGATGAGGCGGAGGTGATGTGCGGTGGTCATGCCGTCAGTAAACCGTCCGGCACTGACAACGAGAGCCTGGCCCTGCGATTTGAGAGGTTTTCAGCCGTCCTTTGGCTACCGCCACCGCCACGTCCACGTCCACGTCCACCGGGTTCCGGGTTCCGGGTTCCGGGTTCCGGGTTCCGGGTTCCGGGTTCCGGGTTCAATCAGGCTTACCACCCCCGACATGCACGTGATCGACAGGCCTAGCCCATGAGGTATTGGACGCAGAAGCTGGACTGACGGGCTACTGAGCCGCCCTACGGACGCATCCGTTCCGAGGAGGAACTCTCCGCCGCACCACTTGCCTACTCCAGCCGCAAATCGTGGCCCGTCGTAAGAGGGGCGGGGAGCGCAGGCAGGTTGACGGGTCGTTCAGGGCTTGAAGTACTCCGCCATCAGGCTGCTGACCCATTCAGGCTGCTTGATGTTCACTGCGCGGAACTCCACCATCGTCGGCTTCAGGTCAATGACCGGGGTACCGGCGACCGCGTCGAGCCCCACAACCGTCAGTTCACGGCCGCGAACGGATTCGACGGCGCAGCACGTGACGCCGATGCGGTTCGGTCTGCGGGGGCCACGCCCGGCGAAGACACCGACGGGCGGGAGGTCGGAGCGGCCGCGGTAGGGGCTAGGTTCACGGAAGTCGTCGCTTTCCGGGAACTGATCGAAGATGAAGAGGACCTCCACATGGGAGAAGCCCTCCAATCCTTGGAGGCACGCGTCACCGAAGCGCTCGTCAATGGTGATCGTGCTGCGGACGGCACCCCAACTGTCCGTGTGCTGGACATCCGTCCGGTCGTTCCGGACTGTACCTATCGGTGTGACCTCGAAGCTTGGCATGGAAAGGTTCTACCTCCTCGCCAGCTAGGCCGGCGGACACCCGCGTCAACGGCTCGGTCCGGCCACGCACCACTTCATTGATCCCTGATCGGACAGACATGTTCGTTCGACTGTCCCGGCGCCCGCCGAGCGTCCCCCTCCCCAGTACTCCAGCCGTACTTCTTCATTGGCGTTGGTCAACGACTTGGGCGTGGGGAGGTTCGCCGGGTTGGCTGAGCTGAGATGGGTCCGTTGTGCCTGGGGGCTATTGGTGCTGATCGTCGGGCTGGATGACCTGGTCGCAGACTTGTGCCAGCGCGGTCTCCAGGGCCACGGCGGCTTGGCTGCCGCTCTCGCGCAGGGTGTGGCGCTGGGTGAGCCAGGCAGCAGTGTTGTAGGTCAGCCGGACCGTGTCCTGGTCGTCCTGCCAGACGAGGATCTTGGAGGGCAAGTCAAGCCCGACCTGTTGTTGATCAAGCATCAACTCGGTTCCTGAGCGGGGATTTCCGAGCAGGACCAGCTCGGTGGGGCGCAGCGCGAGCCCGGCCTGGGCGGCGTTGGCCGCGTGATCGACTCGCGCGAATACGTGATATCCGGCTGCGGTGATCGCCGTGCACAGCCGTTCCACGGTGGCCGGGAACGGCCAGGGGCTGTCCAGGGTCACCATGCCGGACGCGTTCCGCGTTGTGTTGCTCATCTCTCGCACGTTAGCAAGACGGCATTCCGTCCCGGTGCAGTAACACGCAGCGGAATGGATCACTCAACTCTTTGACCTCGGCTCTGGGAACGGCAGTTGGCCGTTGGCTGCCGAAGGCCGGTTCCCGTTGGCGATCCCCATCGCCTCGCCACTGCTACTGGTGGCCGGGCATCGATTCGGCGCCGATATCTACGGCACATCTACCGAGAAGAAGCCCCCGCTTTCGTTGACAAATCCAACGGATACGTCAGCATCGGCGTGGGCGATCTCGGGCGAGATGATCGACGCTGACCACCTGCCGGCCCGGCGCCCCGCACCACCGAGATCACGATCTACGGCTGGAGTACTAGGCATCCCGGCGTCGCAACGCCCACCAACCTGCCAGCAAGGAGGCCCCGGCCCACACTCCTGTGACGCCCAGCCCTGCCCAGGGACCCAGGCTGCTCTCCGAATGCTGGTGCAGCACCAACTGTCCGGCCCGGTCGGGCAGATAGTCGGCGACACCGCCTGCGATGTCGCCGACGACAAACGAAACGATCAAAATGAAGGGGATGAGCAGGCTGAGTACTGCAACCGCGCTGCGGAACAGGACAGTCAGCCCAGCGGCGAGGAGAGTCATCAGAGCGAGGTATATGCCGCTGCCGAAAGCGGCCCTCAGAGCGCCGGGTTCTCCCAGCCCGATGGCGTATTCCCCCATGAACAACTGCCCGACCAGAAAAGAACTGAAGCTCGTGACAAGACCTACGCCGAGAGCTGTTCCTCCGATGAGTGACATCTTGGCTGTGTAGAAGAGGGTGCGGCGCGGAACAGCTGCGAGCGACATGCGCAGCGCGCCGTTGACGTATTCGGACGAGATCGCTGTCGCTCCGAAACTTATGGCCGCGATCTGCCCGAAGTTCAGCGCGTAAAAGGCGCCGAACACGAGGTCGGCATCCGCGTTCTCTGCCTCGGCCTGGCCGACGGTGGCGAAGCTGAGCACCGTGACGGCCATAGTGGCGAGGAATACAGCCGTCAGGGATCCGGCGACCGAGCGCACCGATCTGATCTTGATCCACTCGGAGTGCAGGACTGTGATGGTCGACATGGTCAGGCCTCCTGTCGTGTGGTGGATGTGGAAACGGCGGACTCGAACTCCTCTGTCCCGGCTGTGAGATCCAGGTAGGCCTGTTCCAGCGTGGCCTGCTCGTCCACCAGCTGAAGAACCGGAAGACCTTCCGTGGCGGCGAGTGCCCCGATCTCGTCCGCTCGCGCCCCGTCGACGGACCAGTACCCGTCGTCACCCTGCTCGGCCCGGTACCCCTTGTGTGTCAAGAGCTCACCGAGCCGGGGTGACTCGGTCGTGGGCACCCTCACTCGTACCCGGGGCCGGCTTCGGGAGTCGAGGAACTCCCGCATCGGAAGGTCGGCGAGCAGGCGTCCCCGCCCGAGGACGATCAGATGGTCGGCGAACGACGACGTCTCGTTCATCAGATGGCTGGAGACCCATACCGTGCGGCCCTCCCGCGCCAACCGCTTCATCAGCTCCCGGATCCAGATGATGCCTTCCGGATCCAGACCGTTGGACGGCTCGTCGAACATGACCACTTCGGGATCACCGAGCAGGGCCGCCGCTATGCCGAGGCGCTGACGCATTCCGAGGGAGAAGGTCTTGATCCGCCGGCCCCCGACGTGTCCGAGTCCGGAATCCTCCAGTACTTCCTCGACCCTTGCCCTGCTGAGACCGTTACTCGTGGCCAGCGCAAGCAGGTGGTTGCGCGCCGTCCGCGAGCCGTGGGCAGCCTGCGCGTCGAGCAGTACCCCGACATGGCGAAGCGGATCATCCAGAGCGGCGTAGGTCTGCCCGCCGATCGTGGCCGTGCCGCCGGTGGGCCGGTCGAGACCGAGGACCAACCGCATGGTGGTGGACTTGCCCGCGCCGTTCGGTCCGAGGAATCCGGTGACCCGGCCGGGCCGCACACTGAACGTGAGTCGGTCCACGGCGCGGGTGGCACCGTAGTCCTTGGTGAGCTCGTTGACGTCGATGCTGGTCATGTCCTCAGCCTCGCCGCCGCACCGGACAGCGGTCCTCCCCCACCGGAGTGGATCATCTCCCTCGCTCGGGGGAGCCTTCGGGTAGAGCGCGCTGGCACGATGACAGCATGTTCAGCTTCCTCCGCCCGTTGACCGCGCCGGTCACCTACACCCGGTGGCTACATCTGCTCCTGCCCGGCGCCGCAGTGAGTGTCTGGCTGTTCATCTCGATGGACACGCCCTGGGTGCCAGTCGCCCTCGCGGCCCTGGTGGGGCTGATTCCCGGCATGCGCCTCGCCGAGGGGATACAGGCCCAGCTGCTGCTCACGCCCGAGGAGCGGGGCGATACCGAGGCAACCATTTCAGTGGCTCCCTCCACGTCGTGGTCCGAACGGTGGCGGACCGCGCTCTGGCTGGAGGTGCGGCTGGTGTGTGCCGGGCTGGTCGGCATGGCGACGGTGTGGCTGTCGGCGACGACGGTTGATCTCGTCCGCTCCGCGGCCGGTTCGGAGCCGAGCCCCGAATGGTTCGCCGCTGGGCTGGGCGCGCATTGGTGGGCTGCGCTCCTCGCTCCCGTTCCTCTGGCGATGCTGCTCGCCGTGGTCGTGAGCTGCGGGGAGCTGATCACCGTCGCAGCCCGGTGGCTGCTCGGCCCCACTCCCAGACAGCGGATGACCGCGTTGGAGGAGCGTACGGAGCAACTGCTCGAGCGCAACCGGATCGCGCGCGAGCTGCACGATTCCATCGGGCACGCTCTGACGGTCGCCGTCGTTCAGGCGGGTGCCGCCCGGGCGGCGCGCGACCCGGCGTTCACCGAGCGGGCACTGGCTGCGATCGAGGAGACGGGCCGCGACGCGCTCGACGACCTGGAACGGGTGCTGAGAGTGCTGCGCGAATCGGGCACGCCACCGGGGCAGCGTCCGTCGCTGAGCGAGGCGGATCGCCTGCTGGACTCCGCACGCGGTTCGGGGGCCGAGGTCGATGCGAATGTTTCCGGTCCGCTGGAGCAGGTACCGGCGGCGGTGTCCCGCGAGGGGTACCGCATCCTCCAGGAGGCTCTCACCAACGTCCTGCGTCATTCCGGATCGGTTGCGGTCCGCGTCCGTATCACCGTTGCCGACGGCCGACTTGAGCTGGAGGTGACAAATCCGCTCACCGATTCGACCGCCACCTCAGGGGGCGGAAGCGGGTTGAGGGGCATCAGGGAGCGAGCCGCTCTGCTGGGCGGCAGCGCCAAGACAGGACCGTACAAGGGGGAATGGATGGTGCACGCGAGCCTTCCGCTGTACGGCATACGCTGACCAGCGCACCGCATACCCTGAGCTAATGCCGGTTACCGTTCTTCTGGTCGACGACGAACCCCTGGTCCGTGCGGGACTGCGCGCGGTCCTGGAGGCCCAGCCCGACATCGAGGTAGTGGGAGAGGCGGGTGACGGCGCCGCGGTGATCCCGCTGGTGCGTCAACTGCGTCCTGATGTGGTGGCCATGGACGTCCGAATGCCACTGATGGACGGCATCGAGGCGACTCGGGTGGTGCTGCGCACGGTGCCCGACCCACCGAAGATCCTGGTGGTGACGACGTTCGAGAACGACGAGTACGTCTACGAGGCACTGCGCGCGGGCGCGGACGGCTTTCTCCTCAAGCGCGCCAGGCCGGCCGAGATCGTGCACGCGGTGCGTCTGGTGGCGGAGGGAGAGTCCCTGCTGTTCCCGGCCGCGGTCCGGCAGCTCGCCACCGAGTACGGAACGAGCGCGGCGAGGGAGGCCATGGAGCGGGCCTCGCTCACCGAGCGTGAGTCGGCCGTGCTGCGCCTGATGGCCGCGGGCCTGTCCAATGCCGAGATCGCCGCCCGGCTCGTAGTGGGCGTCGAAACGGTGAAGACCCACGTCAGCGCCGTGCTGGCGAAGTTGGGGGCGCGAGACCGCACCCAGGCGGTCATTGCCGCCTACGAGTCCGGATTCGTGGCTCCGAGCTGAAATGGGGTGTTCCCGGGCGGCCTGGGCACCCAGGGTCCGGCGACCTGCCGCCCACGCTCGCCCAGTCCCTGAGCACCGAGTACGATCCGCCTGACATGCGCACGAGCTGGGAGGACACACCGTGGGCCGGCTGACCGGTGGGGACCCGTCGTTGCTGCGTCGGATCAATTCTGCGGTGGTTCTGCATGCCCTCCGGGGCGCGGAATCCCCGACTCTCACGGACCTGACCCGGATCACGGGCCTGTCCCGGCCCACGGTCGAAGGCGTCATGGAGGGACTGTTCGAAGCCGGGCTGGTCGTCGAGTCGGCGCCGGACGGTGCCGAGGCACGGCGTCAGGGCCGTCCGGCCCGCCGCTTCCGGTTCCGGGCCGAGGCGGGGCACCTGCTGGGCATCGAGATCGGCCCGCACCGGGTCTCGGCGTTGTTGTCGGGGCTGGACGGCCGGATCATCGGCGCCGGATCTCGTGAGGTTTCGGAGGCCGCCTGCGCGGACGACCGCCTCGACAAGGTACGGACCGTGGTCGCCGACGTGCTCCGGCGCACCGGCGTGGCCCGCAGCAGTCTGCGCGCGGTCGGCGTGGGCAGCCCCGGCATCGTGGAGGCCGACGGCACTGTCCGGCTGGGCACCGCTCTTCCGGACTGGACGGGGCTTGCCCTCGGTGAGCGCCTGAGGCGCTCGTTCCGCTGCCCCGTTCTCGTGGAGAACGATGCGAACGCCGCGGCCGTCGCGGAGCACTGGAAGGGCGCGGCCACCGAGTCCGACGACATCGTGTTCGTACTGGCGGGTCTGAGCCCCGGAGCCGGCTCCCTGATCGGCGGGCGGCTGCACCGCGGTTTCGGCGGGGCGGCCGGCGAGATCGGCGCGCTGCATCTCCTGGGCCGTGACGTCACGCCGGAGAGGCTGCTGTCGACGACGGACACCCCCCTGGACCCGCTGGACGAGCATGCGGTCGCAGCGGTGTTCGCCAAGGCTCGGCACGGCGACGAGCAGGCGCAGGCGGCCGTCGAACGGTTCATTCAGCGTCTGGTCCATGACGTGGCAGCGCTGGTCCTGGCACTCGATCCGGAGCTGGTGGTCATCGGCGGCTGGGCCGCCGGACTGGACGGGGTGCTGGATCCGCTCCGCAGTGAGCTGGCCCGGTACTGCCTGCGGCCCCCTCGGGTGACGCTTTCGCTCCTCGGCGAGGCCGCCGTGGCCACAGGCGCGCTGCGGCTGGCGCTCGACCATGTGGAGGAGCAGCTCTTCGCCGTTGAGGGAACGGTGACGGCCCGCCGCTGAGTGCGACGGGCCGTACGGTGCACGCCCGGGAGGGCTGCCGTTCGGTCAGGATGCCTGGCGGGCCTGGTCGTGGTGGCTGATCTCCAGGTCGCCCGTGTCACCGAAGGTGAGCCGGCAGGTGTCGGCCCGGTACGTGGCGACGGAAACGGCCGCTGTGCCGCCGGCCGCGAGGTAGCGGGTCGTCACGACGAGGACGGGAGCGCCGGGGAGCCGGTCGAGTTCCTTGGCGTCGTCCGCGCGAGCCGAGCCGAGCTCCACGGAACGGTCCTGACCGTCCAGGCCGAGCCGGTGCAGTTCACGGACGACACTGCGGGCCCTGGCGGGACCGGACGCGGTGTCTATCGCGGAGAGATCGGGAACGGAGGCCGCCGGTACGTACAGCAGCTCTGCCGCGACCGCCTGTCCGTGACTGAGCCGGATCCTGCGCACGATGTGGACGTCCTCGTCGCCCGCCACGTCGAGCAGACCGGCCACGGCGGCCGGTGCGGCGGCTGTCCGGCAGTCGACCGACTGCCATGCCTCGCCCGCACCGCCTCCGGTCCAGTCGTGCTGCGCGGTGGAGACGGCGACGCCCACGCGCGGCGGGGCGACCGTGGTGCCCACTCCGCGGCGGCGCTGCAGCCTGCCTTCGAGTTCGAGCTGCTCCAGAGCCTGCCGGAGCGTGGCCCGGGCGACGCCGAACCGGGCGGCGAGCTCGCGCTCATTGGGGAGGATCTCCCCCACCGCAAAGTCCGAGTCGAGTGCCTCACTGAGCACGGTCTTGAGGTGCCAGTACTTCGGCTCCTGCACCGATTCCAGCTGCGTGGTCCCCACCCTGTCCTCCGCAATCGCCCGTCGGCTTTTCCGCGACGTTATTTATTAAAGGTTCCTGTCTTAACGTTGAGACCATAGGACGGCGCACCCCCTTGGTCAAGACCAATCCTCGGGCCGGGGGGCCGCGAACCGGCGATCCGCCGCGCAGCGTTCACAGGACGTTCGCGCAAGGACGGCCGCACACAGCACAAAGCCCCACGTCCGAGCGGGTCCGTGGGGCTCCGGCAGGCGATTGGGCGGCTTCGCGGTACGAGTGGTCGAGAGCGGCTTCCGAGGAAGCGGCAAGTCGGCTTCGCCCGCCTACTCCGCGACGAGAGTGGCGAGTTTGTCAGGATTGCGGATGATATATACGCATTGAATTACTCCGTCCCGCACCTCCACCTGGACCACGGAGTCCGGCTTTCCGCCGGAGAGCACCAGCACTGCCGGACCGCCGTTCAGCTCCAGGAAGCGGATCGACAGGTCGGGGATCTGCCCGTGAGCGACGGCGAAGAGGAACCGGCCGACCTTGTCCGCGCTCCGCAGGATCCGCAGCGGCGCCTTCGCCTTTCCGCCACTGTCGCCGACGAGCCGCACGTCCGGTGCGAGCAGGGTGAGCAGCGAGGCGATGTCACCGCCGGCAGCCGCGGCCAGAAAGCGTTCGGTGAGGTCACGGCGTTGAGCGGGGTCCACCTCGTAGCGCGGCTTCCGCTCCTCCACGTGGTGCCGGGCGCGCCCGGCGAGCTGACGCACGGCTGCTTCGCTTCTGTCGAGCGTCGTGGCGATCTCCGCGTAGGGAAAGCCGAAGGCCTCGCGCAGGACGAAGACGGCACGCTCCAGCGGGGACAGTGACTCGAGGACGACAAGGACGGCGACGGACACTGAGTCGGCGAGCACGGCCTGCTCCGCCGTGTCGGGCACGGTCGGCCCGAAGTCGGTGACCAGAGGTTCCGGCAGCCACGGCCCGACGTACGCCTCGCGACGCGTACCGATCTGGCGCAGCCGGTCGATGGCGAGGCGGGTGACGATCCTGACAAGGAAGGCGCGTGGTTCACGCACGTCCTCCCGCGAAGCTGCCGACCAGCGGAGCCAGGCCTCCTGGACCACGTCCTCGGCATCTGCGATCCGGGCGAGCATGCGGTAGGCGACCCCGATGAGTACGGGCCGGTGCTCTTCGAAGACGTCGGTCACGGTTTCGGCTGTCACCTGCCCATACCAGCCGACCCGCACCGCAGTGTCCAGTTTCCCGCCCTCGCCCCTCTTGAACTACAAGCTACCTGGCGGTAATTGTTGTTGACGGAACGTCTGAGCCGTTTGCAGGCACGGTCTCTCCGTGCCGACTCACCCGGGAGCACCCTCATGGCCACCACGGTCTCGTTCACCGTCGAGTCACCCCGAGGACGACCGCGGACCGTCTCCGTCGCCTATGAACGGTCGGGGGCCGGAGAGCCGCTGCTGCTGCTCCACGGCATCGGCCACCACCGCCAGGCCTGGGACCCGGTGACCCCGGTGCTGGCCGTGGAACGGGATGTCATCGCGATGGACCTGCCGGGATTCGGCGCCTCCCCGGGGCTGCCCGACGACCTTCCGTACGACCTGGCCACCGTGGCACCGCTGCTCGGGACCTTCTGCGAGGCCATCGGCGTGGACCGCCCCCACGTGGCGGGGAACTCGCTCGGTGGCCTGCTGGCGCTGGAGCTCGGGCGCGAGAAGGTCGCACGCTCGGTCACCGCGCTCTCGCCCGCCGGCTTCTGGACGGACCGCGAGCGCCGGTACGCGTTCGCAACGCTCCGCGCCATGCGGCTGGCCGCGGAGTCGATGCCCCTGCCCCTCATCGAGCGGCTGTCCCGCTCCGCGACCGGCCGCACCGTCCTGACCAGCACCATCTACGCCCGGCCCGGGCGACGTTCACCGGAGGCCGCCGTCTCCGAGACCTTGGCCCTGCGCCGGGCGACCGGCTTCCACCGGACGCTGGCCGCCGGACGCGACGTCCTGTTCACCGACGACGTGCCGGGTCTGCCGGTGACCATCGCCTGGGGCGGCCACGACCGGCTGCTCCTGCGACGCCAGGGCATCCGGGCCAAGCACACCGTCCCCGGCGCCCGGCTGGTCCGGCTTCCCGGCTGCGGCCATGTCCCGATGAACGACGACCCTGCTCTGGTGGCTCGGGTGATTCTCGACACCAGCCGCTGAGTCCACCACCTGCTCACGGCCACGCCGGCGCAGAACGCCTGAGCCGATTGCCACACCGAGCCCGACCAGGAAGCTGCCCGCGGCCTGGGCGGGACCGTACGAACCCGCACCTACCAGCGGAGCGGTGAGCGCGGCAGAGACGGGGATCAGACCGGAGAAGAGGGTGGCACGCTCGGCTCCGATGCGCTGCATCCCCCTGTACCAGCAGACGAAGCCGACGACGGTGACCACGGCGGCCTGCCAGAGCAGCGCGGCCGTCTCGCCGGGCGTGGGCACGCGCACGAATCCGGCGCCGTCGACCAGCACGCCAAGTACGGCCGACTCCGCGGCCGCGATCGCGCACACCGTGGCGGACAGCAGCTTGGGACCCAGCGTACGCAGCACCGGCACGGCGAGCACGGCAAAGCCCACCTCCCCCGCCAGCGCGCCGACGGAACAGACGATGCCGGCCGTATCCGTACGCCCCCAGCCCTGAACGGTGAAGGCTCCCGCGGCGACCAGCACCGCGGCACAGAGCACGGCGCGGGCAGGCCGGCGCCCGTCCAGCAAGGGCGCGAGGACGCCCACGAGGATCGGCGCGCACCCGACGAACACCCCTGGAACGGCCGGCTCCGCCGACCGCTCCGCAGCAAGCACTGCCAGGTTGAAGCCGACCATGCCCACAGCGGCGAGCAGGGCGAGCCGCCCCCACTGCCTGCCGGTGAGCCCGCGCAGCGTGACAACCGGCCGGGGCTCGCCGGCTCGCGTCAGAAGGGGTACGAGCAGCAGGCCTGCCAGGCCGTACCGCAGTGCCTGACCACCCGCGTAGGGATAGTCGCCGAGAACGCTGTTGGCGGTGAAGGAAGCACCCACGAGGATGCAGGCGAATGCGGCAAGGAGCGCGCCGCGCAGGTAGGTCACGTTCATGGCACCGACGCTAGGCAGCGCGGCGGCCCGGCTTAAGGTCCACATTCATGACGTCTTCGGGGACCAGTTCAGTGTTCGGCAGTGGTGGTGGTGCGCAGGAATCCGTCTCGGCCGCCTGGGAGTTGTTGCTGCCGGCCGCTTCGGCGCCCGCCCGTGGGCGCGGACGTGCACTGCAGTCGGCGCTGCGTGAGGCGGTCCGCTCCGGCCGCCTGGTGCCGGGTACCCGGCTGCCGTCCAGCCGCGCGCTCGCCGCCGACCTGGGCGTCTCACGCGGTCTGGTCACCGAGGCCTACGAACAGCTCACCGCCGAGAGTTACCTGCGCAGCGGGCGAGGGGCCGGGACGTGGGTGAGCGGATCGGTCCGGCCGGCGGCCGGCGGGGCCCGCGATCTCTCTCCCCGTGCCCGGGGCACTCGTATCGACTTCCGCCCGGGCACCCCTGACCTCTCGCTCTTCCCTCGCAGTGCCTGGGCCGCCACCTACCGTTCGGTTCTCGGCCGGCTGCCGCACAGCGCCCTGGGATATCCGGATCCCCGCGGGCTTCCCGAGCTGCGTGACGCGCTGGCCGCGCTGCTGACGAGGCGCCGCGGAGTGGTGGCCGATCCGGAACGTCTGCTGGTCTGTTCGGGCGTCGCCCAGGCGACGACACTGCTCGGATCCGTCCTGCGCGACCGTGGCCTGCGCACCGTCGGTGTCGAGGATCCCGGGAGCCCCGAACACGCCTCCCTCTTCGCCTCGGCGGGCCTGGCCACGGCGCCCTTGCCGCTCGATGACGAAGGGCTGGACGTCGGCCCGCTCGTGCGCTCCGGCGTACGCGCCGTCGTGACGACGCCGGCCCATCAGTTCCCTACCGGAATCGCGTACTCCGCTGCTCGCCGCAGCCGGCTGCTCGACTGGGCGAGGGAGAGCGACGGTCTGATCGTGGAGGACGACTACGACGGCGACTTCCGCTACGACCGCGCCCCCGTCGGCGCTCTGCAGGGACTCGACCCCGAGCACGTCGCGTACACCGGCTCGGTGAGCAAGTCTCTGGCGCCCGGGCTTCGGCTGGGCTGGCTGCTGGCCCCGGCTTCCATGACGGACGAGCTGACCCACCGCAAACGGACCATGGACCTCGGCAATCCCGCCGTCGACCAGGCCGTGCTCGCCGACTTCATCGCCCGGGGCGGCTACGACCGCCAGCTGCGCCGCTGCCAACGCGCGTACCGGGAACGCCGTGACGTCCTGACTGCGGCCCTTGCCGAGCACTTCCCCGGCACCGAGGTCAGCGGAATCGCGGCTGGGCTGCACATCATCGCCCGACTGCCCGAACGGTACGGTCCCGAGGCGGAGTTCTTGGCCCGTGCGGAGGAGGCCCGTATCGCCCTGCGCCCGCTGAGCGACTGCGGCACCAGGCGGACCGACGACGAGTCCGTCGGCCTGGTGCTCGGTTACGCCCATCTGTCGCCGGTGGACATCGCTCACGGCGTGCAGCGACTGGCCGCGGCCCGACGGGGACGCCGCTGAACGGACAGCCGAACCGCCGGGCCGGGTATTCACCTCGCGTTGGTGTGCCCGACTCCGGCGGACGCGAAGGTGGGCCGGTCGCTCATCAGTCCGTGCGTCCGACCGGCTGCCCCGGAGGCTCTTCGATGTCGTACCGTCCACGATTCCCGTCCCCCGACCGCCGTACCGTGCTGCGCGGCTCACTGGCCGCCTCCGCCGCACTCGCGCTGCCCGTGGCGGGTGCTGCGGCCCCGGCCTTCGCGCGATCCGGCCGCCCGGACGCGGCCTGGGGCATGCAGGTGGGCGACGTGACGTCCTCCTCCGCACTGGTCTGGGTACGCTCCGACCGGCCGGCCCGGATGGTGGTGGAGACGTCGGCGACCGAGTCGTTCCGGCGTGCCCGCACGTGGCACGGCCCGCTGCTGGGTCCCGGCACGGACTTCACCGGGACGACGCCTCTGTACGGGCTGCCTGCGGGCGAGCAGGTGCACTACCGGGTGACGCTCGCCGCCCCGGACGACCCCCGCCGCACCGGCGAACCGGTGTACGGCACCTTCCGGACCGCGCCCGCCCGTCGGCGGGACGGCGTGCGTTTCCTCTGGTCCGGCGACATCGCGGGCCAGGGGTGGGGCATCAACCCGGACATCGGGGGCTACCGGGTGTACGACGAGATGCGCCGGCTCGACCCGGACTTCTTCCTCTGCAGCGGGGACAACATCTACGCGGACGGGGTCATCGAGCCGAGTGTGTCGCTCCCCGACGGGCGTGTCTGGCGCAACGTCACCACCGTGGAGAAGGCGAAGGTCGCCGAGACCCTCGCCGAATACCGGGGGAACTTCCGCTACAACCTGCTGGACCACAACCTCCGGCAGTTCAACGCACAGGTGCCCTCGGTGATTCAGTGGGACGACCACGAGGTGCGCAACAACTGGTATCCCGGGCAGATCCTCGAAGACGTCCGGTACACCGAGAAGAACGTGGACGTGCTGGCGACGCGCTCGATGCAGGCCTTCCGTGAGTACTTCCCGGTGTCGACGCTGCACGGCGCCACGGGCGGGGACAGGGTCCACCGAGTGGTGCGGCACGGTCCGCTGCTCGATCTGTTCGTCCTGGACATGCGGTCCTTCCGCAACGCCAACTCCCCCGGCAGGCAGGCCGACGACACCACCGGAATCCTTGGGGCCGAGCAGTTGGCCTGGCTCGAGCGGGAACTGTCGAAGTCCCGGGCGGTGTGGAAGGTGATCGCCGCGGACATGCCGCTCGGGCTGGTCGTCGCCGACGGCGCCACGGACTTCGAGGCCGTTTCCCAGGGTGATCCCGGGGCTCCGCTCGGCCGCGAGCTGCAGATCGCCGAACTGCTGCGGTTCATCAAGCACCAACGGATCACCGGCACGGTATGGCTGACGGCAGACGTGCACTACACCTCGGCCCAGCATTACGCCCCCGAGCGGGCCGCGTTCAAGGATTTCGCCCCCTTCTGGGAGTTCGTCACGGGGCCGCTGGCAGCCGGCCAGTTCCCCTCCAACGCACTCGACGGCACGTTCGGACCCGATCAGGTGTTTGTTCAGGCCCCCGATCGGGCGAACGTCTCGCCCATGGAGACTCCCGCCCTGTTCGGCGAGGTGGACATCGACGGTGACAGTGGGGAGTTGACTGTGCGTCTCCGTGCTCAGGGTGGATCCGTCCTGTTCAGCAAGGTTCTCCAGCCCGCGCGAGTGGGGCAGTGAGCCGGTCCGAGTGAGCGTCCGGCAACGGGCCGGGGCAGGGAGCTCCGGCTCCGGCCACCGGCCGGGCGCCGCTCGGCCCAGGGCGATTGTCAGTGGTGGGTTCTACGGTTTTTTCATGACCCGTTCCATTCAGGCCCTGGCCTACTCACGTCCGTCCGCTCTGGAGTCCTCGCAGGCAGGGCAGTTGCTCGGCCTGGAGACCGCAGGCGGTCTCACTCCGCGCGGCGCCGAGCCCCATCCCCGGTTCTTCGAGGGCTACCTCGCTTCGCCGTCCATCGCCGCACGAGGGCTGTTGGCCGTGGCGGACGTGGCGGCCGCGCGCTACTACCAGCGGATCTCGCAGGCCTCGCTGGACCCGGTGGTAACGGGAAACGGCGACCGGCTGCGCTTTGAGTCGTTCTCCGGATGCTGCGGGGTATACGCGCGGCTCGACGTCCTGAGCGAGGGACTGGAGGGCACGGAGACGGGGCACGGCACAACCAATGTGGATGTGAACAATCCACTGCGGGAGGCCCTTTCGCGAATGGCGGGCGATGATCCGCTCCACCTGCGCGTGGGCCCGCAGGAGATGGCGGTCACCACGCCGCACGGCCCCTTCGTGGAGAAGAAGGTCCCGCTGCCGGACCGGTGGCTTCGAGGCTTCGCCGAGGCTCAGGTGGCATCCGCCACCTTCGACCTGCGGGCCGAACTCACGGCGGTGGAGGCGGTGCGGTTCCTCCGGTCGATACCCCGCTCGGCAGGCCGCGCCTCGCTCGGCGCGCAATGGGTGGTCCCCGCAGGCCGGACGCTGCGGCCGACGACACGGCCGGCGCCGGGAGCCGTCTGCCTGCCGGGACCCCAGCGGCTGGGTGCCCTGCAGCGCATCCTTCGGTACGCGACGGCGCTGCGGGTGTACGGACCGATTGCCGACGGCGTCGCCACCGCGAGTGCCTGGGAGGTGATGCTGCCCGGTATGCGGCTCACCCTGACACTGTCCCCCGACGCCTCGCGCGGCTTCTCCGGGGAGGGCGGAGTGCTGGAGGCCCTCGCCACGGACGACGCCGCGGCCGATGCCGAACTGGTGTCCGTGCTGCTGGCGTGGGAACCGCGGATCGAGCCCGCCGACCTGGCGGAGCAGTCGGGCCTGCCGGTGGAGCGTGTCCGGGCGGCGCTCACCCGGCTGGGTACGGCGGGCCGGGTGGGGTACGACCTCGCGGACGCGGCCTATTTCCACCGCGAACTGCCGTATGACGCGGACCGGGCGGAACGGCACAACCCGCGGCTGGTGGCGGCGCGGCAGCTGGCTCGGACCGGGGCGGTGGCCCTCGACGGCGCCCTCGCCACCGTGAGCTCCGGTGACCGGCACTACCAGGTCCGCGAGAAGGCAGGCGCACTGAGCTGTACGTGTCAGTGGTGGGCGGACTACCGAGGCCGCCGGGGCCCGTGCAAACACGCACTGGCCGTCCGTATGGCCCGCCGGGGCGCGACCCTCGCAGGAGGTGCACGATGAAGGAGCTGATCACGGCGGTGCGCGACGGCCGTCTGGACGACATCCCCGCACTGCTCACGCCTTTGGACAGGGCCGAACGCAGGCTGGTGCTGGCCGAGTTGAAGGTGATGCGCAAGGAGATGCGAAGCCGTCCCTGGGGTGAGCGCACAAGAGTCCGGAAGGCGGTACTGGTGGCCGGAGCGGGCTGCCACACGGGGGCCGCGGGTTGTGCGACCTGGATCGGCGCACGGGAGCAGCGTGAGTGGGTACGTTCGCCGTACCCGTGGGTGCTGGAGGTTCTGGTCGGCCGCGATCCGGCCTGGCTCGCCGATCTCGCCCGCCGCCTGACGGCCCGCACCGTCGAGTCCGAGGCGGAGTACCAGCTCGTTCTCGAACTGGTACGGATGGCGGGCTGTCCGCTCCCCGTATCCGACGGCCTCGTGCGGGGATGGGCCGAACGCGTCGCCGGATCGCGGTGGCAGCGGAGGCCGCCGCGGCCGCTGATCGACATCCTGCGCGCCGAACCGCACCTCGATGCACTGGCGCCTCACCTTCTGGACATGCCGGAGCTGCCCCCGCCGGTTACCTGGGCCGCCACCCAGGACCCCTCCGAACACTGGCCGACCGCGCTGACCGTCCTGTCCGCGGAGGGCATGCTGGACCGGGACACCCTCATGGACCGCTGCATCACCCGCCTGGTGCGTGGCGGGAAGACCGTGGACATGCGCTTCTTTCTGCAGGTTCTGCGGGGGCTCGAACTCACCGACCGGGAGGAGGCCGCACGGGTCACCGACTGGGCCGCCATGACTGCGGACGGCCCGTCGCCCGTGGCCGGCCACGCCCAGGAGGTGCTCACCCGGATCGACGGACACGGTGAGCTGTCCATCGACCGGCTGGCCGATGTCTCCGGCTCGGTCCTCTTCCGTACCGAGAAGAAGTTGGTGCGTTCCCAACTGGTGCTGCTGGGAAGGGTGCTGCGCCGCGTTCCCTCGAGTGCCGAGCAACTGCTGCCCGTGGTCGCCGAAGCCTTCGAGCACCCGGACATGGATATCCAGGAGCGGGCACTCAAGCTCGTGGCCCGCCACCTTCCCGCCACGGCGCCGGAAGTCCGCAAGGATCTCGCGGGCACGGCTTCGCAACTGGGCGCCGTGCACCGGTCCGCTGCACACGCGGTGTTCGGCGAGTTGCTGGTCGACGGGCCGGCCGCCGACGCCTACGAGGAGGTGCTGCCCCCGGTTCCGGTCCCTCGACGCCTCGACCCGGCACCTGCCGATCCCGCCGAGCTCATCGAGGAGGTGGTGGCCCTGGTGCGCTCCGGATCGCCGGAAGTCACCGCCTTCGAGCGGGCGCTGGACGGACTGATCCGGTGCGCCCACAACGCACGAGTGGACCTGGCCGACGCCCTGCGCGCGGCGCTGGCCGGGCAGTGGTGGACCGAGCCCGGCCCGCAGGCCGAGATCGACCGGCGGTTCTCGCGGAACCACGACGGATTGGAGATCGTTGCTGCGTCGCTGCTCGGACGGGTCTCGGAGGAGGCTGTCGGAGACGGCCGTGCCCGGTGGACGGCGACGGGCACCTGCTGCCACGCGGCACTCGACGGCGTGCTGTACGCAAGGCTGTGGGAGGCCGCCGCCGTGATACGGACAGGTGAACTGCCCTTCCTGCTGGCGACGCCCACCTGGCACACCGGGGCCCTCGACCCGACGGATCTGGTCGAGCGGTTGCTCACTTACCAGAAGCTCGGCGTCACGCCGGGGCCCGCCGACTTCGGCCAGGCGCTGCTGCGGGTCCGGCGTACGGAGGGGGCGGAGGCCTCAGCGCGGGCCGCGGCGCTGGGCACCGCGGAGGGCGACCGGCTGGCCGCATGGATCCGGGCGGACGAACCGGTGGCGCCGGTGCTACGCCTCCATGTGGAAACCGAAGCGCCCGAGCCCCAGGGCTGGTTTCCGCGCCCCGCCCGGAGCGCGCTGCGAGTCCTGCCGGCCACGAACGGGCATCCGGTCATCCAGCAGGAGTTCCCCCGCTCCTTCCACTGGCTCGGGCGCCCGCACGCCCCACGACGGCAGCGGTGCGCCCACTGGGGCGACACGTCTGCGCAGTGGATCGCCACACTGCCCCAGGACGGCGAGACACTGGCGGCCTGGCTTCTGCCGTTCCTCACCTACGAGGAGGACCAGCGAGGCGTGGCGTGGCCGCTGCCGTCACTCGCCGAGACGGACGGCCCCGCCGAGGGGGCCATCCATCTCGCGCTGGCGTACGGACTCGGGGCCCGCTATCCGGAGGACCGGCTGTCGGCGGTTGATGCCCTCCTGATCCTTGCCGCCCGGGGCCGGCTGGACGCGAATCTCCTCGGCGGGGAGCTGAGCGTGCTCATCGACCGGGAGCTGATGAAACCCAGCCGACTGGCGGCCGCGGCCCGTACGGCCGCCGCCACCGGCGCGTACCGGACGGTGCTGTCCGTGCTGGTACCGGTCCTGACGGCGCTGCTCGTGCGCGAGCAGGCGCCACGGGGACTGAGCGATCTGCTGGGGGTGGCCGCGGAGTGCGCGGAGCAGTGCGGGCCACCGAAGACCGGCGGGATAGCCGGACTCGCCGCAACGGCCGCGCGCGGTGGGTCGACCCAGCTGGTCCGGCAGGCGGCTCGCCTGGAAGCCGCCTGCCGGGAGGCGGCCGGGTGACGAGCCGCCCGTGACCGGACGAGTCCCGCCGGGCGTGGGAGGACGCATCACACGTGACGGCGCTTCGGACCGGGCTCGGCCCACTCGGCCGGGCTCCCGGGCCGGGCTCCCGCTCGGACCTACGCCGCCCGGCTCCCGCGCGGGGCTCCTGGCCCGTGCCGCCTGCCCCCACCGCCCGGCCGCCCCCGCGAGGGAACGCCGCACCGCCCGCCCGCCCCCGTCCGCCCGCCCGCCCCGTCGGCCCGGCCCGGCCGACCCGGGCCGGAAACGCTGCACCGCCTCACACCCCGGCGAAACGGAAATCGGGCCGCTCTGGCCCCGCCCTGACCCCGCTCAATAATGACTTGCCAACTGGCCAAAATTGGACGATAGGCGACTAGATCCATACTTAACCCATCGGTCACAAGGCGTTCGTGATCAGGCAACACCGCTCGGTCACAGTGAGGTCATGACTGATGTGACCTCCGCGAAGAGTGCCCGCCGCCCCCACCACTGGCGCCGGGACCTCATTGAACTCGCCGCCCTGTTCACCGCGGTCGCCGTCGCCGACGCGATCGCCAACCTGATCGGACACCAGCCGGACGGCCCGTATCTGCTCATCGCCTCGGCCGTGGCACTGACCGCCACCGCCGCGTTCCACACCTGGTGGGCACGCCGCCACAGTCACGCACCACCGCCGGATACCGACGGCCCGGGCGTCGCTCACGACCCGGCCGTACAGCCGGTCGCGGCTTCCGACGCCCCGTCGCCGGACGCCGCAGCCGAGACGGTGCTGTGGCGGATGCGCACGACGGTCCGGGACGCCCCGGGCAGCCTGGCCGCACTCTGCATCGTGCTGGCCCGCCACCGGATCGACATCCTGACCCTCCAGACCCATCCGTTGGCCGAGGGCACGGTCGACGAGTTCCTGCTGCGTGCGCCCGCCGCACTGCCCGCCGCGCAACTGACCCGGGCCATCTCCGAATCGGGCGGCACCTCCACCTGGATCGAGCGTGCCGACGCCCACGATCTGGTGGACACCCCGACCCGGGTGCTCAGCCTCGCCACCCGCACAGCCCTCGACGCCGCGGAACTCCCCCTGGCTCTGCGTCAACTGCTCGGCCGGTGCACCATCCACTCGCTCCCCGCCGTGTCGATCACCGGACGCGCCACCGGTGAAACGGCGCCCGTGGAGGGAGTGCTGGAGGAGACGGTGATGCGGCTGCGCGATCCGTCGGGCGGCGTCATCACCGTCGAGCGTCCCTATCTCCCCTTCACACCGACGGAGTTCGCCCGGGCACGCGCCCTGGTCGAGCTCGACGCCCGGCTCGGCCCCCGCGTCCCGCGCAGCGAGCACGTACTCACCCTGCCCGAGGGCAACGCGATCACCGTGCGCCGGGCAGACCGCAGCGACCTCGAAGCGGCCAGGGCCATGCACGACCGCTGCTCGGAACAGACCCTGCGGCTGCGCTACCACGGGCCGGTCCGGGACGCCGACCGCTATCTCGACCACCTGCTGAGCCCGCGCTTCGGCCGCACCCTCGCCGTGCAGACGGCCTCCGGCCGGACGGTGGCCCTCGGCCATCTCCTCTGGGACGGGGACGAGACCGAGGTCGCCCTGCTCGTCGAGGACGACTGGCAGCGTCGCGGCATCGGCTCCGAGCTGCTGGGCCGCCTCGTGGCGCTCGCCGTCGAGGCGGGCTGCGAGAGCGTCTACGCCGTCACCCAGGCATCGAACACCGGAATGGTCGCCGCCATGCGCGCGCTCTCGCTGCCGCTCGACTATCAGATCGAGGAAGGGACGCTCGTGATCACCGCCCGGCTGGGAGCGACGCCGGTACGACCCCTGCCACCGTACGAGCAGGCGGAGCGCTGACCGCCTGGCGTACGGGCTCCTCACCGCTCAACGCCTGGCACAGATCGGCCCAGAGGTCCTCCACGTCCTCCAGCCCGACCGACATGCGCAGCAGCCGGTCGCCGACCCCCGAGGACTGGCGGTCTCCTTCATCCACGATGCGGTGGCTGATGGAGGCCGGGTGCTGGATCAAGGTGTCCACACTGCCGAGACTGACGGCGGGCGTGATCAGCCGTACCGCGGCGATCACCCGGTGCGGGTCTCCGTAAACCTCGAAGGACACCATCGCGCCACCCAGTTCCGGGTAGTGCACGCGAGCGATCCTCGGGTCGGAGGAGAGCCGGCGGGCGAGTTCCGCGGCGTTGGCGGACGCGGCCCGGACGCGCACCGGCAGCGTGGCGAGACCGCGCAGCAGCAGGTATCCCGCCATCGGGTGGAGCACCCCACCGGTGGCGAAGCGCACCTGGCGCAGCCGGGCCGCGAACTCCTCGTCGCAGGCGACGACCCCGCCCATCACGTCGCCGTGGCCGCCCAGGTACTTCGTCGCGCTGTGCAGCACGATCCGTGCCCCGTGCTCGACAGGCCGCTGGAGAACCGGGGTGGCGAAGGTGTTGTCGACCAACAGCGGTACCGAGCCGCAGGAGTGCGCGACCGCCCTGATGTCCACTTCCGCAAGGGTCGGGTTGGCCGGCGTCTCGACGATCACCAGCCCCGTGTCGGGGCGGATCGCTTCGGCGATGCCCGCGGGATCCGTCCAGGTCACCTCCGTGCCGAGGAGCCCCGCACCCAGCAGATGGTCGCTGCAGCCGTAGAGCGGACGCACCGCCACCACATGACGCAGCCCCATGCTCGCGCGAGCCAGCAGAACGGCGGTGAGTGCGGCCATTCCGCTGGCGAACGCCACGGCGCTCGCGGTCCCTTCGAGGCGCGCCAGGGCCGTTTCGAAACGGGCAGTGGTCGGATTGTCGAGCCGCGCGTAGACGGGCGGACCGTCGAGCCGGGCGCCGGTGGCGGCAAAGGAGTCGATCCGTTCCGCCTCGCCCCTGGAGTCGTACGAGGGGTAGGTGGTGGACAGGTCGATCGGCGGGGCGTGCAGGCCGAGTGCTGCGAGGTCTTCGCGTCCGGCGTGCACGGCTTCGGTGGCCTGTGCCCTGTACGAGGGTGTCGTCGAGGGCGCCATCGAGGGTTGAATGTCCATGCGCTCACTCTGAACAGCCACCGGGCCAGTAGCACAATCCACCGTGCTACGTTCGGTGAATGACTGATTCCGTCGCTCTCGACACGGTGGATCTGCACATTCTGCGGCTGCTTCAGAACGATGCCCGGACCACGTACCGCGAGCTCGCGGCCGAGGTCGGGGTCGCTCCCTCGACCTGCCTGGACCGGGTCACCAGGCTGCGCCGCACGGGCGTCATCCTCGGCCATCAACTGCGACTGGACCCGGCCAGGATGGGCCGCGGTCTTGAGGCCTTCCTCTCCGTGCAGGTCCGTCCGCACCGCCGGGAGCTCATCGGCCCGTTCGTCGACCGGATCAGGACGCTGCCCGAGTCCCGTGCGCTCTTCCACCTGACCGGCCCCGACGACTATCTGGTCCACGTGGCAGTGACCGACACCGCCGATCTTCAGCGTCTGGTCCTGGACGAGTTCACCTCCCGGCGCGAAGTGGCCCGCGTGGAGACACGGCTGATATTCCAGCAGTGGGAATGCGGTCCGTTGCTGCCGCCCGCGGCCCGGGCGGCCGAGGGGGGGCCGGGTCAGGCCCATGGTGCCGGTCGGTAGTGACGCGGAGGCCCTCCCCGTACGAGGATGTCCATATGTCAGACACTCCGAGCAGCGCGCTGCCTCGCCAGGTAGCCGACACCTACGTCGACGCATTCATCGAACTCGATCCGATCTCCGGCACCTATCTGGGTGTCGCGGAGAGCTCGCGCCACCTTCCCGACTTCTCCCCCGCCGGCCAGGAAGCACTGGCCGAGCTGGCCCGCACCACGCTCGTACGGCTCGACCGCGCGGAGCAGCTCCCCGGCGCCGCCGACGACGCCGAGCGCCGCTGCGGCCGCCTCCTCCGTGAGCGTCTGACGGCCGAACTCGCCGTCCACGAAGCCGATGAGGCACTGCGGGCCGTTTCCAACCTGCATTCTCCGGTCCACGCGATCCGTGAGGTGTTCACGGTCACGCCCACCGACACGGACGAGGACTGGGCGGCCGTCGTCGAGCGCCTCAAGGCGGTTCCGGCCGCACTGTCCGGCTACCGCGAGTCCCTCGCGCTCGGCCTGGAGCGGAAGCTGTACGGCGGTCCGCGCGCCACCGCCACCTTCGTCGGCCAGCTCGACGAGTGGACCGGCGACGGCACGACGGGGTTCTTCCAGGACTTCGCCGCCGCCGGCCCGGACACGCTGCGCACCGAGCTGGTAGCCGCCGCGGCGCAGGCCGCCCGGTCACTGGGGGAACTGCGGGACTGGGTCCGGGAGGTGTACGCCCCCGCGATCGAGGGCGCGCCGGACACGGTGGGCCGTGAGCGGTACGCCCGTTGGTCGCGCTATTTCAACGGCACCGACCTGGACCTCGACGAGGCGTACGCGTACGGCTGGTCGGAGTACCACCGGCTGCTCGCCGAGATGCGGACCGAGGCCGAGAAGGTGCTGCCGGGCGCGGGTCCCTGGGAGGCGCTGGCCCATCTCGATGTGCACGGGAAGCACATCGAAGGGGTCGACGAGGTCCAGGCGTGGCTGCAGAGCCTGATGGACGAAGCGATCGAGGCCCTGGACGGCACGCACTTCGAACTCGCCGAGCGGGTCCGCACGGTGGAGTCCCGCATCGCTCCCCCCGGCGGCGCCGCGGCACCGTACTACACGGGACCGTCCGAGGACTTCTCGCGCCCCGGACGCACCTGGCTGCCGACGATGGGTGAGACCCGGTTCCCGGTGTACGACCTGGTCTCCACCTGGTACCACGAGGGCGTTCCCGGCCATCACCTCCAGCTCGCCCAGTGGGTCCATGTCGCCGAGAGCCTGTCGCGCTACCAGGCGTCCATCGGCATCGTCAGCGCGAACGCCGAGGGCTGGGCGCTGTACGCGGAGCGTCTGATGGACGAGCTGGGCTTCCTGCCCGACGCCGAACGCCGGCTGGGCTATCTGGACGCTCAGATGATGCGGGCCTGCCGGGTGATCGTGGACATCGGTATGCACGCGGAGCTGGAGATCCCCGCCGACTCGCCGTTCCACCCCGGTGAGCGGTGGACGCCGGATCTGGCCCAGGAGTTCTTCGGCAACCACAGCGGCCGGCCCGCCGATTTCGTGGAGAGTGAGCTGACCCGCTATCTCTCGATGCCGGGTCAGGCCATCGGCTACAAGCTGGGCGAGCGCGCCTGGCTGATCGGCCGGGAGAACGCCCGTGCGGCACACGGCGACGACTTCGACCTCAAGTCCTGGCACATGGCAGCCCTGTCCCAGGGGCCGCTGGGCCTGGACGACCTGGTCGACGAGTTGTCGAAGCTCTGACAGGAGTGCCGGCCGGTCCACGGGCATGTCACCCGGGACCGGCCGGACGGTGTCAACATCCGCAGTCGTCGGATTCACCCGGGACCAGCAGGACGGTGTCAACATCCGCAGTCGTCGGATTCACCCGGGACCAGCAGGACGGTGTCAGCACCCGCAGTCGTCGGATTCGCCCGGTGCGGTGAGCGGGTCCGCTGTGCGCCGCGCGCGCCCCTGCCAGGTCTCGAACTCGAAGCCCTCTCGCGCCCAGTACTCGAAACCACCGAGCATCTCCTTGACCTGATAGCCGAGTTCGGCGAGAGCGAGCGCGGCACGGGTGGCGCCGTTGCAACCCGGTCCCCAGCAGTAGGTGACCACGGGCACGGCGGGGTCGAGCAGGTCCCGTGCCTGTTCGGCGATGAGCGCCGTCGGCAGGTGCAGCGCACCTGGGACGTGTCCCTGGTCCCAGGACGCGGTGGAGCGGGAGTCGAGGAGTACGAAGCCGGGGTCGCCGTCGGCCGCCAGTGCCGCGGCGACGTCCGAGACATCGGCGTGGAACGCGAGCGAGGCTCCGAAGTAGGCGGCGGCCGCGGCCGGAGCTGCGGGCGGGATGCGAAGCACCGGGTTCACGGCAGTGTCGATGGCGGTAGCGGTAGCGGTGAGCTGCGGAGTCATGCTTGAAAACCTATGACCGGTGACCGTTCCCCGGAAGATGAGATCCCCGGCACACCTCTTGTCCGGCCGGGGAATCCCCTGTTTCCTTTTCACATGACCGACTATTCCCCGGACGCCACCGACTGGCGCATTCTCGACGTCCTCCAGCGCGAGGGACGCGCGACGTTCGCCGAGCTCGCGCGGGCAGTCGCCATGTCGTCGAGCGCCGTGACGGAGCGGGTGCGCCGGCTGGAGGAGGCCGGGATCATCAGCGGGTACGCGGCGGTGGTCGACCCGGAGCGTCTCGGTCTGCCGATTCTCGCCCTGGTGCGGCTGCGGTATCCGAACGGCAACTACAAGCCGTTCCACGACCTCCTCGACACGACACCGGAGGTCGTGGAGGCCCATCACGTCACCGGCGACGACTGCTTCGTGCTGAAGGTGACAGCCCGCTCCATGAAGCATCTGGAGGCGGTCTCCGGGAAGATCGGTTCCCTCGGCTCCGTCACCACCAGCGTCGTCTACTCCTCGCCGCTGCCGCGGCGGGCGGTCAGCCGCTGACTCCGTCCGCGGTCCGGTGCCGCACTGCTGATCCGTGCCGTTCCTTCACCACTTCGAGCTGGGCGGGGATACGCCGGCGCAGATCGCCGACATGGCTGACGATGCCCACGCTGCGGTCCCGTTCGCGCAGGGAGTCCAGCACGTCGAGCACCTCGTCGAGGGTCTGCTCGTCGAGGCTGCCGAAACCCTCGTCGATGAACAGGGTGTCCAGTCGTACGCCGCCCGCCTCGTCGGTCACCACGTCGGCGAGGCCGAGCGCCAGGGCGAGCGAGGCGAAGAACGTCTCACCGCCGGAGAGCGTGGCCGTGTCGCGCTCGCGCCCCGTCCAGGCGTCGATGACGTGCAGGCCGAGACCGGCCCGGCGGCCTCCGGTGCGGGCATCGGAGTGGACCAGCTGATAGCGGCCCGACGACATTCGCCGAAGCCGGGCGGTGGCGGCCGCCGCCACCTGTTCGAGACGGGCGGCGAGCACGTACGACTCCAGCCGCATCTTGCGTTCGTTGTCCGCGGACGTGCCTGCGGTGAGCCCGGCGAGCCGTGCGACCCGTTCGTACTCCTCACGCACCGGCCCCAGTCCACGCACCTCGTCGGTCGCGCGGTGGGAGAGCCGGCCGAGCTCGGCGCAGCGCTCCCGTGCCGACGCGAGGGCTGCCGACGCGTCCCGCAGCAGGCGTTCGGCAGCGTCGTACACCGTACGCGCGGCCTCCGGAGCGGCCGGGGCTCGGTCGGCGGCCGCACGGGCGTCGGTCTCGGCCAGCCGGTCGGCCACCGCGGCCGCCTCGGCCTGCCAGGCGTCGATGCGGTGCTGAAGCGCACGCTGTCCGGAGTCGGCGAGCAGGGTGTCCGCCGCGGCCTGCGGCGTCTCGAAGCCGGCCCGGAACGCGGCGTCCGCGAGCCGGCCGTCGGCCTCCTTGAGCCGCGCTGCCGCGCCCTCTTCGTCGCGCACCGTCGTGGCAGCGTCCACGAGCAGAGTGACCCGGTTCTGCAGGAGGGTGGCGTGTTCGGTGACGCTGCCCGACTCGCCGCGTGCCTGCGCCAGCACCTCTTCCAGGGCGGCCTGTTCACTGTCGAGGCCCTCGCGACGGGAGGTGCGGGCCGCAGCCCGGCGTTCGGCCTGCTGCCGGTCCTCGGCCCGCTGCGACTGCTCTCGCTCGGCGGCCGCGAGCGCCTCGCGCGCGGCGTGCATCCCGGCGGCGGTCCGGTACGCCTGCGCGTGCTCACGGGTCAGTGTGTCCACGAGCGCGGCAAGCGCGTCGGCCGTCGGGTCCGCCGCCGCGCTGTCGGCACCGGCCGCTTCCGCGCCCTCCACGGCCTCCGCACGCGCTGCCGCATAGCGTTCGCGTACGGCGCCGAGCGCGTGCTCCGCATCGGTCCGCGCCTGCTCGGCACGCCGGTGGGCGGCCTCCGCGGCGTCCTCCGTCGCCTGGTCGACATGCCCGTCCCCGGCTCGGGCCGGCTTCGGATGGTCGGCGGAGCCGCAGACGGTACAGGCCTCGCCCTCGACGAGTTCCCGCGCGAGTTCGGCCGCGATGTCGCGCAGTCGCCGCTCGCGCAGGTCGAGCCAGTGCTCACGGGTGCCCAGGGCGCGCTCGCGCGCCCCGGCGAGCCGGTCCTCGGCAGAGGACGACTCGGCAGCCAGCGTGTCCCTGCGGAGGGCCGCGTCCAGGCGTCGCCGGGCCGGATCCAGCCGGCCGGCCAGCAGTTCGGCGCGGGTCGCGGCCTCCTGCGCCGCTTCGATTCGGGCGTGCAGCCCGCTGCGGGTGGCCTCCCAGCCGGCGAGCCAGCCCTCGGCGTCGCGGATCAGTTCGTCATCGGCCCGCGCCTGCCTCTCAAGCGTGGTGCGTTCGTCGTCGATCTCCGCGCTGCGCCGTTCGGCACGGCGCGCGGCGTCCAGTCCGCCGAGCTCCTCGCGCAGTCTGCGTTCCAGGGCAGCGAGCTGCTCGGCACCGGCGTCGGCCAGACTGCCCGGCAGCCGGGACCGCGAGCGGTCGCGGGCCGCGCTCGCGTGCCGGTACGCCCGCTCGGCCTCGTCGCGCAGTTCCAGTGCCGGGGCGACACGGTCCGCCTTGCGCGCCCGGCTCAGCTGTTCCCGCGCGTCGTCGTGTCCGGACCGGCCCGCCTCCGACGCGGCGGCGCGACGCCTGGTCTCGGCGTACCTCTGCTGGAGTGCGGCCAGCTCCCGTTCGGCGTCCAGAGCGGACCTGGCGGTCGCATGGCGGCTGTCGGCCGCGGACAGCACCTCGGCGGCGATTTCGAGCCGCTCCCGCGCGCTGCTGCGGGATGTCGCGGCCCATGCCAGTACGGCGTCCGCGAGTCCCGGTTCGCCCGGATGGACGTCCGGCATCGGCCATTCACGCCCGGCCGGTCCTGCGGCCTGCGCGATCCGCTGGGCAAGCGAGAGGATCTGTTCGTCCCCGGCCCTGACCTGGTTCTCGGCGGCCCGGCGGAGATCGGCGAGGCGGTCCTCGACGGCCGCGAAGCGGCGGGTGTCGAAGAGCCTGCCGAGCAGCTTGCCCCGGGCCTCCGCGTCGGCCCGCAGGAAGCGGGCGAAGTCGCCCTGCGGCAGGAGCACCACCTGGCAGAACTGTTCCCGGCTCATCCCGACGAGCTGCGTGATCTCCTCACCGATCTCCTGGTGAGAGCGGCTCAGCGGCCGCCAGCCGTGCTCGGCGTCGTACGCACGCAGGAGGCTCTGCGCCTTCTCCGTGGTGTGGCCGCCGCCCCGCTTCTTGGGGCGGGGCTGGGCGGGGCGGCGGGTGATCTCCAGGCGCCGCCCGCCGACGGTGAGTTCGAGCCGGACCTCGGTGGGCAGGTCCGCCGGGGCGTGGTCGCTGCGCAGCGATGTGCCGGGGCTCTGCCTGGCACCGGGCACGGCCCCGTAAAGGGCGTAGCAGACGGCGTCGAGGACCGAGGTCTTGCCGGCGCCGGTCGGGCCGTGGAGCAGGAAGAGTCCGGCCGAGGACAGCGCGTCGAAGTCGATCTCCTGGGTGGCGCCGAACGGGCCGAAGGCGGTGATGTCGAGCCGGTGGAGCCTCATCGGTTCACCTCGCGCACGGTGTCGTCGACCCGTACGTGGTCGAAGGCGCTGCGCAGGACCGTCCGCTCGTGCTCGTCGGTGCCGTACCCGCCCCGGACGTGGGCCACGAAGTCCTCCGCGATGCTCTGGTCGTCGCGTCCCCGCAGCCGCTGGGCGTAGGAGGTGTGCGGGTCGTCGGGTGCCCGGTCCGGTTCGAGGACGAGGCTGAGCGTGTGCGGGAAGCGCTCGACGAGCCGGGCCATCGGCTCGGCCGGGCGGACCGGGTCGGTGAGGGTGGCCTCGACCCAGGAGTGTTCGTGCCGGTCGAGGGCGGGGTCGTCCAGGAGGTCGTCGAGCCGGCCCCGGAGCCGGGCGAGGGGGCGGGGCACCGGACAGTCGATCCGCTCCGCGGCGAGCGCGCCCGTGGCGTCGAGGTCGATCAGCCACATCGTCTTGCGGTGGGCGGCCTCCGAGAACGAGTACGCGAGCGGGGAGCCGGAGTACCGGACGCGCTCGGAGACCGTCTGGCAGCCGTGCAGATGCCCGAGCGCCACGTAGTCGACCCCGTCGAAGACCCCGGCGGGGACGGCCGCCACTCCGCCGACGGTGATGTCGCGTTCGCTGTCGCTCGGCTCGCCGCCCGCGACGAAGGCGTGGGCGAGGACCACGGACCGGGTGGCGTCCGGCCGCTCGGCGAGATCGGCGCGGACCCGGTCCATGGCGGCCGTCAGCACGGCCTCGTGCCCCGCCCGCTCCGCCTTGAACACGTCCTTGACGAGAGCGGGTTCGAGATAGGGGAGGCCGTAGAACGCCACGTCGCCGTACGCGTCCGGGATGACGACGGGGGTGGCGCAGTGGGCGGGCTCGGTCCGCAGATGGATGCCGGCCCGTCCCATGAGTCCGGCGCCGACGCCGAGCCGCCGGGCGGAGTCGTGGTTCCCCGAGATCATCACGGTGGGTACCCCGGCAGCGGCGAGCCGGTGCAGCGCGTCGTCGAAGAGCTCCACGGCAAAGAGCGGCGGCACGGCCCTGTCGTACACATCACCCGCCACGAGCACGACGTCCACCTCCTGCTCCCGCACGGTGGCCACCAGGTGGTCCAGGTAGGCGGCCTGCGCCTCGTGCAACGAGACGCGGTGGAACGACCGGCCCAGGTGCCAGTCCGATGTGTGCAAAATCCTCAAGAGCCGGCTCCGACCTGCATGTTTCGTTTCCTCGTCCCCGGGTCCGGCCCGGCCGCGCACCCTGCAGGCTCAGGGCCTCGGTGACGGCGCCCACCACGCTGCGCGCCCCTGCCCCTGTTCCCTCACGCACCACAGTCTCCCACCACCGGGGACGCCGACGGGGCGGCTGCGGGGAAGTCGGGTCCGGGCGCTCCGCCCCGCAGCCGGGGCCGCGGCGCCGGGCAGGTGGGAGCGAGCGCAGGCTCAGGC
Organism: Streptomyces sp. NPDC002809; assembly: GCF_040295435.1. NCBI lineage: Bacteria > Bacillati > Actinomycetota > Actinomycetes > Kitasatosporales > Streptomycetaceae > Streptomyces > Streptomyces sp. NPDC002809. The sequence goes on along the minus strand of NZ_JBEOVJ010000019.1, from coordinate 32,216 downwards.
GTCCCCGTAGGCCTCCTCGCCCAGCTCCAGTGCCGCCTCACCCGCCGTGGCATCGGCCAGCCAGCGCCGGAACTCCTCGACCTCGGCGTCGGGCAGCCCGATCTCGATGGTCACGGCCTCCGCGTACCGGACCTCGCGAACGGTGCGCCCGGTGGCCCGCAAGTCGTTCTCCAGCCTCCCGGCGCGCTGATGGCCGACGGTGACCGTCACGACCCGGAATCGCCGGCGGGTGAGCGTGCCGATGGCGTCCAGGGCTTCGCCGACCACTCCCCCGTACGCCCGGATCAGTCCGCCGGCGCCGAGCTTCACCCCGCCGTAGTAGCGGGTGACGACGGCGACGACGTATCGCATCTCGCGACGCGTCAGCATCTGCAGCATGGGGACGCCGGCGGTGCCCCCCGGCTCGCCGTCGTCACTGGCCTTCTGCACGGAGGCGTCGGCGCCGATCACGTACGCGAAGCAGTTGTGCGTGGCGGTCGGGTGTTCCCTTCGGACGCGCGCGACGAAGTCCTGCGCGTCCTGCTCGGTGGCGGCGGGGGCGACCGCGCAGATGAAGCGCGATCGGTTGATCTCGGTCTCGTGCACACCCGCGCGGGCGACTGTCCGGTACTGCTCCTGCATCCGGCCACCCTATGCGCAGCCGTGGGAATGGTCCGGAGCGGCCGTCCGTTGTGCGGATCATGTACGCAGACACGGAGACGATCCGCAGGATTCTCAAGGACACCGGCGACACCTGGGCGGTGGTGGGGCTGTCCGGCAACCGCTCGCGCGCCGCCTACGGGGTGGCCGAGGTGCTCCAGCGCTTCGGCAAGCGGGTGGTACCCGTCCATCCCAAGGCCGAGCCGGTGCACGGAGAGGTGGGCTACGCCTCGCTGGCCGACATCCCTTTTCCGGTCGACGTGGTGGACGTCTTCGTCAACAGTGAGCTGGCCGGTGCGGTGGCGGACGAGGCGGTGGCCATCGGCGCCTCGGCGGTCTGGTTCCAGCTCGGCGTGATCGACGAGCAGGCGTACGAGCGCACGAGGGCTGCCGGGCTCGACATGGTCATGGACCGCTGCCCCGCCATCGAGATACCCGCGCTGGGCCGGTAGACGGCCGCAGGCGTCCCGGACACCCCGCACCGGACCACCGAAAGCCCGTCGTGGGCGCCCGGTCACATGTGCGGGGTGTCACACCCCGCTCCGGACTGGGACACTGACCTGCTGTGAGTGCTGCGCACACCCCGAGGGTGCCGACCGTTCCGCACAGCAGGGCCCGTCTGGCCGGGCAGCTGTCCTCGCTCGGCGTCGAGCGAGGCGGTGTGCTGATGGTGCACGCGTCGCTGCGCGCGCTGGGGGCGGTGGACGGCGGCGCGGATACGGTCGTGGCCGCCCTGCGGGACGCGCTGGGCCCCGCGGGCACACTGGTGGTCCCGGCCTTCACCCCGGAGAACTCCGACACCTCCCCGCAGTACCGCGCCCGGATCCGCGGTCTCGGCGAGCGGGACCGGGAAGCCGTCCGGGCGGCGATGCCCGCGTTCGATCCGTCCACCACGGCGGCCCCGTCGATGGGCCGGCTCTCCGAAACGGTGCGTCTGACCCCCGGTTCCGCCCGCAGCGCGCACCCTCAGACCTCCTTCGCCGCGCTCGGCCCGCTGGCGGGCCACGTGGTGGCGGACCATCACCCCGACTGCCACCTGGGCGAGGACTCGCCGCTGGCCCGCCTGCATGAACTGAGGGCCCAGATCCTCCTGCTCGGCACCGGTTTCGCCTCCTGCACGGCGTTCCACCTCGCCGAGTACCGGGTCCCGTCCCCGCCCCGCCGCACCTACCGATGCGTGGTGCGGGACCGCGCAGGGCGCCGGTGGTGGGAGTACGAGGACGTGGCTCTGGACGACAGCGACTTCGCGGCGCTGGGCACGGACTTCGAGCGGTCCGGCCACGGCACGGCTGTCCGGACCGCCCCGGTGGGCTCCGCAACGGGCCGGCTGTGCCGGTTCCCGGCTGCGGTCACGTTTGCCCTGCAGTGGCTGACGGCGCACCGCGGTGATGTGCCGGAGCATTCGCCGAACGCCCGGGAAAAGGCCCCCTATTGCCCGTCGGCATAAGGCTCTAGATTCTTCACGGGCACCGAGAGGTGGAGGGGACCGTGGAAACCGCGCAGCAGGTGGTCCGCAGGAACGGACTGTTCTCAAGATTGCTACTGGCTCTTGCAGGAGTGGCTCTGCTGCTCCTGTGCTACAGCGTAGTGCGGGAGAACCTGCCGGACCGGCTCACCGCCACATGGCCCTGGAAACTGAGGCTGCTGGACGTCCAGAGCGCGACCACCGCAGCGGTCGGCACCCTGGGTGTGTCGCTGGCCCGAGCACAGTACGCGCGCGCTGTGCGACCGGCACTGGGCCACTTCGGCCGCGCCATGGCGGGCCTGGCTCCCGGCGGCCGACTCGCCTGGGGCTGTCACCTCATCAACGGCGCACAGGACGTCGCCATCACCCAAGACATCAGCTATCAGGTCAGGTTCACCGAATCCTCCGCTCCGGCGGGTGGACGGGGCGTTTCGGAGTGGGGAAGCAGCCAGGAGGCGACAGCTGCCATCGAGTCGCTGGGCATCGAGCACGGCGAGGACTTCAAACTGGACTTCGTGGGCCCCGGCCGCCCCATACCGGCCGAAGGTCTGATGTTTCTCGGCTGGTTCACGGAGGCGGCCATGCGCAAGGTGGAGAGCGTCCTCGTGCGGATACGCGTCGTCGACAGGGTCGGCGACACGCACGAGCGCTGCATCAACTTGCTGAAGGGCGCTAACCGAACACCCCGCCACCCCGACACTCCACCGTTCTGACCCGGTGGCCGGCAGCCTCAGCCGACGATCCCCAGGCCCTCGACCACGACGGCGCCCGGCAGCGCCGCCAGCGCCTTGCCCGGCATGATCAGCTTGCCCCGGCGGGTGCCGCTGCCGATGAGGACCCACTCCTCGTCCACCACGGCGGAGTCGATCAACAAGGGCCAGCCGTCCGGGAGTCCGACGGGCGTGATGCCGCCGTACTCCATCCCCGTCTCGCCGACCGCCGTGTCCATCGGGGCGAACGAGGCCTTGCGGGCGCCGAGGTGCTTTCGGACGGCGCCGTTCACGTCGACGCGGGAGTGGGACAGGACCAGGCAGGCGGCCAGGGTGACCTCGCCGCCACGCTTGCCCGCCACCACGACGCAGTTGGCCGACCGGTTCAGCAGGTCGGCTCCGTGGTGCGCGACGAAGGCCGCCGTGTCGGCGATCTCCGGGTCCGTGTCGACGTGGATGATCTGCTCGGCGGGAACGCCGCCCCAGCCTTCGCGTACCGCTCGGGCCACCGGGGCGGTGAGGAGTTCGAGACGGTCGGCAGCGGGGAGGGCATCCTCGAAGGAGCCGATGGGGGCGCGCATGCGCGCAACGCTAACAACCCCCCGCCCCTCTCCGGTTGGGTGTCTCACCTGACGGGCGGGATCGATACGGCCATGGTGATGCCGACCGGCTCGGAGCCTTCGTTGCGGTAGGCGTGCGAGTGGTGCGCCTCGAAGGTGGCGGAGGTGCCGGCGGGCACGGCGTACGCGGTGTCGTCGACGACCAGGGTGAGGGTGCCGGCGGTGACGTGGAGAAGTTCCACGGTCCCCTCGGGGTGCGGGTCGGACGTGCTGCCTTCGCCGGGCATCAGCTGCCAGGACCAGAGCTCCAGCGGGCCCCGGGCCTCGGTCCCGACCAGCAGGGTGGTGGAACTCCCCGCCTTCGTGGACCACATGAGGACGGCCTGGCTCTCGGGGACCAGCCGGACCGGTGCGCCCTGTTCGTGGTCGAGCAGTGTGGTGATGCTGATGCCGAGCGCGTCGGCGAGCTTGACCGTGGTGCCGACGCTGGGGTTGGTGCGGGCCTGTTCGATCTGGATGATCATTCCGCGGCTGACCCCGGCACGCGCGGCGAGTGCGTCCAGGGTGAAGCCCCGCTCACCCCGCCAGCGCTTGAGGTTCCGCGCGAGGGACTGGGTCAGCTGGTCGAGATCAGTCACGTTCCGTCCAAAATCATGGATGACCGGGTTAAAATACTGCACTACGGTGCGGTACACCCAACCGTTCAGCGCACTGTACTGCGACGCCCGCTCATGACAGCGCTGTTCGCCCTGGGGCCCCCGGCCGTCGCGGACGACGGCAGCCGCTCGATCGCCGCACGGCACGGGCGCCGTCGGCCGCCGCCGGTTCCCGCCCGGAGCCGACTCGGCGGGCGGGCCTCAGCTCTCGTCGAGCTCCGCCACGGCCAGGAGCTGCTCCGGTGTGACGCCTTCGGGGATCGGCACCGGGGCCGGCGTCCGCAGGGGCGGCTGCCACCCCTTCTCGGCGTCCCAGCTCCGCACGACACGGGCCGGGGCCCCGGCCACCACCGCGTGGTCGGGCACCTCGCCGCGTACCACCGCGCCCGCGGCCACCACCACGTTCCGGCCGAGCCTGGCGCCCGGGAGGATCACCGCTCCGGTGCCGATCCAGCAGCCGGGTCCGATGGCCACCGGCTCCATCCGCGGCCACTGCTTGCCGACCGGTTGCTGCGGGTCGTCGTAGCTGTGGTTGGTCGAGGTGATGTAGACGTACGGGCCGCAGTACGTGTCCGCGCCGATGGTCACCGTGGTGTCGGCGACGACATGGCTCCCGCGGCCCAGCACCACGCCGTCCCCGAGCGTCAGGATCGGATCGGGCCCTAGATCCAGATCGGGCATGAGCCCCGCCGTCAGGGTGACCTGCTCACCGATGACGCAGTGGGCGCCCAGCTCGATCCACGGCTCCCCGAACACCGTGCCCTGCGGGAAGGCCAGCCGGGTGCCCTCGCCGATGCGGCCGAAACGCAGCCCGCCGGGATGTGCCGCCGTGACCGCACCCGTCTTCTGCACCCAGCGCCAGCAGCCGTGGACGGCACCGGACAGGACGCGCCGCCACCAGGCGGTCAGGAAGGAGAACGTGTTTCTGTTCTTCGGCACTCGCACACGGTAGTCGGCGGGCCCGCGGGGGGCCGCAGCGCCGCCCTGTGATCTTCACCCCACCGGCCCACGGAGCCGCGCACGCGTCGCTTACCGTTTCCCGGGCGGGTCCGTCCGGCGGCGATCGGACGACCGCGACCCGCATCACCGGAGCTGGGAAGGACACGCGATGGCAGAGCAGGCGTTGATCAAGGCCATGGGCGGCAACGAGCCGGTCATCCACGCGGATGCCTTCACCGCACCGACGTCGGTCGCGATCGGCGAGATCACGATGGCCGCGGGTTCCAGCCTCTGGTACCACGCGGTGCTGCGGGCGGACTGCGGCCCGATCGTCATCGGCGCCGCATCGAACATCCAGGACAACTGCAGCGTCCACGTCGACCCCGGCTTCCCCGTGACGGTCGGCGAGCGCGTCTCGGTCGGACACAACGCCGTACTCCACGGCTGCACCATCGAGGACGACGTCCTCGTCGGCATGGGCGCCACCGTGCTCAACGGCGCCCACATCGGTGCCGGTTCACTGATCGCCGCCCAGGCCCTCGTCCCGCAGGGGATGCGCGTGCCCCCGGGTTCACTCGTCGCGGGCGTGCCCGCCAAGGTCAAGCGGCAGCTGACCGAGGAGGAGCTCGAAGGCATCAAGTTCAACGCGGTCGGTTACGTGGAGCTGGCCAAGGCCCACCGACAGGCGCACGAGGACTGAGCGCGCGGGCCCGGCCGGCACGAGGACTGAGCGTGCGGGCCCGGGCCGGTCCGTCCCTGCTCTCGTCAGTCGGCGACCGGTACGGACCCCGGCTCGGGCGCGGACCGCGCGGCCGCCTTCTTGGCCCGGTTCTTGATGATCAGCATCGAGGCGAGACCGATCAGGACCGCGAGCGCCAGCCCCAGGTACGAGAACCGCTTGAGCCACGCCTCGGCGACGACACCCACGGAGTAGATGACTGCCGTGGTGCCGCCCGCCCAGGCGATCCCGCCGAGCACGTTGGCGGTCAGGAACTTCCAGTACGGCATGTGCAGGACGCCCGCGAGCGGTCCGGCGAAGATGCGCAGCAGTGCGACGAAGCGGCCGAAGAAGACCGCCCACATGCCCCACTTCTGGAACGACCGCTCCGCCATGGCGATCTGGCTCTCACCGAAGTGCCGGGGGAACCTTCCTCCGAGCCAGGCGAGCAGCGGCCGTCCGCCCTTGCGGCCGATGGCGTAGCCGATCGAGTCGCCGATCACCGCCCCTGCCGTGGCGCAGGCGCCCAGGACCCAGGGGTTGATCCCGTCGTGTCCGGCGGCCAGCAGCGCCGCGCTGATCAGGACGATCTCGCCGGGCAGTGGAATGCCCAGGCTCTCCAGCCCGATGACGACGCCCACAAGGACGTACACGCTGATCGCGGGGACGGTCTCCAGCCATTCCTGGATGTGCAACGCCGGTTCCTCCGTAGTGATGTCCTCATCGCCCGCCGGACAACTCCTCGGCGCACGGCGGGAAGCCTACCCGCCGCCCCGTCGCCCCGGACAGCACGAAGGGCCGCCCGCTCCCTCCCGGGTGCGTGGCGGCCCCGGGAGGGGACGGCCGAGGTCAGGAGTTGGGTCGCAGCGTCCAGAGCACGGTCATCTCACCGGTGACGCCACCGTCGGCGCGCTGGATCCGGATGGCCACCGGGAACTCGGGGCGCTTGCCCTCGTCGAGCTCGGCGACGACCTCGGCCACCGGACGGCCGAGCGTGGCGGTCGCGGTGACCTCTCCCATGGCCAGCTTCTTGTAGGCGATCTCGGCGTTCACCGCGAGCGGCACGGCCCGCGTCAGCTGGTCGGCGAAGGCGGCCATGACGATGGCTCCGCTCGCCGACTCCGCCAGCGTGAACATGGCGCCGGCGTGAGGTCCGCCGACATGGTTGTGGAAGTCGGCCTGGTCCGGCATGCGGACCACCGCGCGTTCGGCGGTCGACTCCAGGAATTCGAGGTTGAGGGTCCGGACCATAGGAACCGACGCGGCGACCATCTCACCGGCGGTCATCTGTTCAGCGCTCATGAGCCAGATGTTACTCACGAGTAGTGGCGTTTGGCCATGGCTCCGCGGACATGTGCCTGTGACCGGGCCGCATCCTTCACCGTCCGCTCACGGGGGCGGCCGTAGCCGCCCGGGCGGCGCACCTCTATCGTTACTCGCCATGTGGCCAGGACAGCAGCCGCCCGGGGGCGAGCAAAACCCGCAGGACCAGAACCAGAACCCGTACCAGCAGCCGGGGTACCAGCAGCCGAACCCCTATCAGCAGCCGGGGTACCAGCAGCCTGGTCCCGAGCAGCAGCCCGGGTACGGCTACCCGCAGCAGGGCCAGCCCGGGCAGCAGCCCGGATACGGCTACCCGCAGCCGGGTCAGCCGGGATACCCGCAGCCCAATCCGTATCAGCAGCCGACCGTTCCGCAGTACGCGGTGCCCGGTCCGCCCGGCGGGCCCCAGCCCGGCAACGACAAGAAGAAGACGACCGTCATCGCCATCGTCGCGGCGACCGCGGTCGTGGTGGCCGCGGCGGTCACCGGTGTCGTCGTGCTGAACAAGGACGACGACGAGAACGGCAAGAACGTCGCCGACGACAAGAAGTCGTCCGCGCCCGCCAAGCCCTCCGACGCCGCGTCCTCTGGCGAGGCGAACCCGCGCGGCTCGGACGGGGACGCCAAGCCGCTCATCGCGGGCTGGAAGGTCGTGACCAACCCCAAGTGGGGCACGCAGTTCGACGTGCCCGGCGACTGGGAGGTCGCGGCCCCCGGCATCTTCTCCTACTTCGAGGACGAGTCGAAGGAGGACAAGCCGCCGCTCATCGGCTTCACCGCACCCGCGGACTTCAAGAAGAAGTGGTGTGTCGACGACGAGGACAAGGACGGCACCAAGGAGAACTACAGCCTGGCCGGCACCGGCACCCGCGGTGCGGAGGGCGCCACGGACGGCGCTCTGAACGCCCGGAACGAGGCGGGAACCTGGGCGTGGGCCGCGTACGCGCAGCACATGCCGAAGAAGACCATCAAGATCAGCAAGGCCAAGCAGTACACCACCAAGTCGGGACTGACGGGCAGCGTGGTCACCGCCACCGCCCCGAACGTCACCAAGAAGACGAAGTGCGACAGCGACGGCAAGACCATCGCCTTCACCTTCAAGAACAGCAGCGGCGCGTTCGCCTCCTGGGTGCTGTACGGCGCGGCGGGAGTCGAAGGCGAGCTGCCGGACACGACGATCCAGAAGATCCTGAGCACGGTGCGGCTGGTGAAGATCACCGAGACCTGACCCCGGCCGGAATGCATTTGGCACAACGGGGTCACTGCCGCGATAGTCCCTGAGTGACTGACGCAGCCGACCTCGCACCCCGCTCGGACCGCCCCACCCCGGCGGGCCGCAACTACCGGCTGCTGACCGCCGCCGCGATCATCACGGGCCTGGGCACCCATGGCGCGCTGATCGCGGCGGCTTTCGCGGTTCTGCAGGCGGGCGGCGACGGCGGGGACGTCGGTCTGGTGGCTGCCGCCAGGACCGCGCCGCTGGTTCTCTTCCTGCTGATCGGCGGGGCGATAGCGGACCGACTGCCGCGTCACCGCGTCATGGTCGCGGCCAACGCCCTCAACTTCGTCTCACAGGGTGTCTTCGCCTGGCTGGTCCTGGCAGGTGACCCCCAGCTGTGGCAGATGATGCTGCTGACCGCTCTGTGCGGCACCGGGCAGGCCTTCTTCAACCCGGCGGCCGAGGGCATGCTGATGTCCAGCGTCAGCGGCGAACAGGCGAGCCGCGCCTTCGCCCTGTTCAGAATGTCGATGCAGGGTGCGGCCATCGGCGGTGCGGCGCTCGGCGGCGCCATGATCGCGGCGATGGACCCGGGCTGGGTGCTGGCCGTCGACGCCGCCGCCTTCGCCCTGGCGGGTGCCCTGCGCGCCTTCCTCGACGTCGGTCACATCCCGTCGCGGGAACCCGGTGGCGGTCTGCTCGCCGATCTGCGGGACGGCTGGCAGGAGTTCATCGGGCGCCCCTGGCTCTGGGCCGTCGTGGCGCAGTTCTCCGTGGTCGTCGCCGCCGTCGGGGCCGCTGAGGCGGTCTACGGGCCGCTGGTCGCCCGGGACGAGCTCGGTGGTGCCCGGCCCTGGGGTTTCGCGCTCGCCGCATTCGGTGTCGGCACGCTCGCCGGGGCGTTCCTCATGATGCGGTGGAAGCCGCGACGGCTCCTGCTCGCCGGAACTCTCTGTGTCTTCCCGCTCGCCCTGCCGTCGGCGGGGCTCGCCGTACCGCTGCCGGTGGCGGGACTCTGCGCGGTGATGTTCGTCAGCGGGGCGGCCATCGAGGTGTTCGGCGTCTCCTGGATGACGGCCATGCACCAGGAGATCCCGGAGGACAAGCTCTCCCGGGTGTCGGCGTACGACTGGTTCGGCTCGGTCGCCATGATGCCCGTCGCCACCGCGCTCGCGGGTCCGGTGGAGTCGCTGGTCGGCCGCAGTCAGGCGCTGTGGGGCTGCGCCGGTCTGATCGTGCTGGTGACCGGCGCCGTGCTGTTCGTGCCCGATGTACGCAATCTGACGCGCAGGACCACGTCCACCGAGGTGCTGGTCAAGTCCGCGCCGGTGTCAGCCGATACTGAAGGCGCCGTCGGGCGGCTCGGGTGAGGCGACCGCCTCGTCGTCGCCGACGGGCCGGGCGCCCTTGAGGAACGCGGCCACCGCGTCGCCGTACGCGACCCGGGCCGGAAACGCGTCGGCGGCGCAGCGGCGGGTCAGGGCCGCCATGTCGATCGGGGACCGCGAGGCGACGAGGACCACATTGCCGAAGCGCCTCCCGCGCAGCACCGCGGGCTCGGCGATCAGTGCCAGCTCCCCGAACACGGTCGCGAAGGTGGCCAGTTGCGAACGCAGGAAGCCGAAGGGCGCCCCGTCCGCCAGGTTGGCCGCGTAGACGCCGTCCGTGCGCAGAGCCCGTGCCGCAGCCTGCGCATAGGGAACGGACGTGAGGTGGGCGGGCACCCGCGAGCCGCCGAAGACATCAGCGATCACCACGTCCACCGTGCCGGGAGCGGTCTGCTCCAGCTGCCTGCGGGCGTCCGCGGCACGCACCGTGATCCCGCTGCGGTCCGGCAGCGGCAGGTGCTCGTCGACGAGGTCCAGAAGTCCTCGGTCCGCCTCGGCGACCTCCTGCCGGGAACCCGGCCGCGTCGCGGCGACGTAGCGGGGCAGGGTGAGCGCTCCGCCGCCGAGGTGCAGGACGTCCAGCGGTTCGCCCGCTCCGGCCGCGCAGTCGACGACGTGGGCCAGCCGTCGCGCGTACTCGAACTCGAGGTGTTCGGGCGCGTCCAGGTCGACATACGACTGGGGTGCGCCGTCGACCGTGAGCAGCCAGGCCCGCTCCCGGTCCACATCGGGGAGCAGCCTGGCGGTGCCGTGGTCCACGTCGCGGATGACGGGTATCGACTCGTTCACGCCCCTATTGTGCGGCGTGGGATCAGCTGTTCCTGACCGCGGCGACGGCTTCGGGGGCAACCGGGCGGTCCCGGCCGACGCGACGGCACCGCGGGCGCCGGCCCCGGTCAGGAGCACCCCGGGTGCCGGGCTCGCGCACAACGAAGGGTCCGCCTCCCGCGGGGTACGGGAGGCGAACCCTCAGCAGCCGTACGCTCAGAGCAGTCCGGTCACGGTGCCCGCGCCGACGGTGCGGCCGCCCTCACGGATGGCGAAACCGAGACCGGACTCCAGCGGTACGTCCCGGCCCAGCTCGACGGTCATGGTGACCGTCTCACCGGGCCGCGCGACCGCCGCCGCACCGAGGTCCACGTCGCCGACGACGTCGGCGGTGCGGATGTAGAACTGCGGCCGGTAGCCGGTGGCGACCGGAGTGGTGCGGCCGCCCTCGCGCCCCGACAGGACGTACACCTGCGCGGTGAAACGCCGGCTGGGGGTGACACTGCCGGGCGCCGCGACGACGTGCCCGCGGCGTACCCGGTCGCGCTCGACCCCTCGCAGGAGCAGCGCGACGTTGTCGCCGGCCTCGGCGGACTCCATCGGCTTGCCGAAGGTCTCCAGACCGGTGACGACCGTCTCGATGTCCGCGCCGAGCACCGAAACCCGGTCGCCGACACGCACGGTGCCGCGCTCCACGGCACCGGTGACGACCGTGCCCCGGCCGGTGATGGTCAGGACGTTCTCCACCGGCAGCAGGAACGGCGCGTCGGTGTAACGCACCGGCATCGGCACATACGTGTCGACCGCGTCGAGCAACGCCTCGACCGCCGCGGTCCAGCGCGGGTCGCCCTCCAGCGCCCGGAGGCCGGACACCCGCACGACGGGCACGGTGTCGCCGCCGTAGCCGTGCGCGGACAGCAGTTCGCGCACCTCCAGCTCCACCAGGTCGGTCAGCACCGTGTCCTCGCCGTCATCCACGGCGTCCGCCTTGTTGAGGGCGACGACGATGTGGTCGACACCCACCTGACGTGCGAGCAGCACGTGCTCCGCGGTCTGCGGCATGATCCCGTCGAGCGCGGAGACGACGAGGATCGCCCCGTCGAGCTGGGCGGCGCCGGTGACCATGTTCTTGATGTAGTCGGCGTGTCCGGGCATGTCGACGTGCGCGTAGTGCCGGGTACCGGTCTCGTACTCGACGTGCGCGATGTTGATGGTGATGCCTCGCTGCGCCTCCTCGGGCGCCCGGTCGATGCGGTCGAAGGGGACGAACGTGCCGGTACCGCGGTCGCTGAGGACCTTGGTGATGGCGGCGGTGAGGGTGGTCTTGCCGTGGTCGACGTGGCCCATGGTGCCGATGTTGAGGTGCGGCTTGGTGCGCACGTATGCCGTCTTGGGCATGGTTCATTCCTTGGGATGCGAAGCTGGAGGAGAAGACCCCGGGGCCCGGCCGACCCTCCCCTTGCGGGGTCCGCCGGACAGTCGGAGGAGGGTCAGCTTCGGGCGCCGCCGATGGGCGCTGCGGCAGCGGTGAACGCTGCTGCGACAACTGCTGCGAGGGGGCTCACGGCAGCCTTCGGCGTGTCCGCGACTGCGGACTGCGCTGCGAGGAAGGCGTACCGGAACATGGCTCGATCATCTCCGACGGCCGTCGGCCCGTCGAGCGAATTTCTGCGGGCGGCAAGGGGGGTGGGCCCGGCGCTCCTCAGAGTCGCTTGGTGGCCTCTCGTACGGACAGCGGCGCCAGCCGGTCCCGGGCACCGTCGACGAAGTCCCGCACGGCCCGCGGGTCGGTCTTGGAGTACTCGCGCAGGCACCAGCCGATCGCCTTGCGGATGAAGAAGTCGGGGTGCTCCGCCCGGCGCAGGCAGTAGGCGAAGAGCCTTCGGGTGTCGGTGTCCTCCTTGAAGCGGAGCTGGTGCAGCAGCGCGGAACGAACGATCCAGAGGTCGTCGTCCTCGATCCACTCGTCCATGGTCCGCCGGAGCCCCGGGTCGGCGGCCACCAGCGGTCCCGCGACATGGGCGGCCAGGATGTCGACGGTGTCCCACCAGGACACGGTGGTGACCAGGTGGCGCAGCACCGGCACGAATCCGGACGAGCAGCGTGCGACGTGGCGCCGCAGGTAGTCGGCGGCGAAGTAGTGGTACTCGCGCTCGGGCAGCGCCCAGCAGCGCAGCGCGATCGCCGCGCAGTCCGTCTCCTCCGGGCGTGGGGTGCCTTCGAGGACTGCGCGGGACAGCGCCCGGCGACGGGGGGTGGGAATGCCGAGGAACGGTGCGACGTGCTTCATGTACGCGGCGGCGGAGCGGGCGCGCAGCGGGTCGGCGGCCGTGGGGTACAGCTCGGTCAGCCGCTCCAGCACCGTATCGGCGAGGACGCTGCCGGGCAGGCCGGGGCCCGGTGCGGCGCTCTCCCCGGCCGGTTCGGCTCCATGACTCATAACGGTCACATTACGGCGATCACCCATGTGTGTCGGATACTCTCCCCGAATGCTCGACCCCGTCCCCGCCACCCGGCCCGCAGGTGGCCTCGCCGTGCGCTGCACGCGGGTGCTGCTGTCGCCCTGGTCCCGGTTCTCCCTGCTCGTAGCGGTGCTTCTGGCCGCCGCGACGACGATGCTGATCCTGGAACCCCAGCGGCTGCTGGCCTCCGGCTGGCCGGCCCAGCTGAGCGGCGGGGCAGCCGCGGTCGTTCTCTTCGGCCTCGCGTACGGGGTCTGCACGGTGGCCTTCGTGCCGAGGCCGCTGCTCAATCTCGCCGCCGGTGCGCTGTTCGGCACGCAGGCGGGGCTGGCTGCGGCCCTGGCGGGCACGGTGCTGGGGGCGGGCATCTCGTTCATGCTCGGCCGGGTACTCGGGCAGGAAGCGCTGCGTACGCTGCTGCGCGGGCGCTGGATGCGGGCGGCGGACGGGCAGCTGAGCAGGCACGGTTTCCGCTCGATGCTCGCGCTGCGCCTCTTCCCCGGGGTGCCGTTCGCCGCCGCCAACTACTGCGCCGCCGTCTCGCGCATGGGATACCCCCCGTTCCTCGTCGCGACCGGCCTCGGGTCGATCCCGAACACCGCCGCGTACGTCGTCGCGGGGAGCTCGGCCTCCTCCCCGACCTCGCCCGCCTTTCTTGCCGCGATGGGCTTCATCGTGCTCACGGGTGCGGGCGGGGCCGTGGTGGCCTGGCGCCGGCGCCACCGGCTGGGCGCGGAGTGATGCGGCAGGCTGCGCGGGGGTAGTCGTCAAGGTGTTCATCCGGGGGCGATACGCTGCCCGCGACCGAATGACGATCTCCGGGCCCGGTGCGGCCCTGTCATCACACGACCGCAATCCGCACGCCGCCGACGGCTCGAAGCCGTCGGCCGATGCATGATCACTCCGGGATGGCCCAAGCCCCATGAGCTGGTTCGAATCGTTCGTCCTCGGCCTCGTTCAAGGACTGACCGAGTTCCTGCCGATCTCCTCCAGCGCGCATCTGCGGCTCACCGCGGCGTTCGCCGGCTGGCACGATCCTGGCGCGGCGTTCACCGCGATCACCCAGATCGGCACGGAGGCCGCAGTCCTCATCTACTTCCGCAAGGACATCGTCCGCATCGTCTCGGCGTGGTTCAAGTCGCTGACGGACCGTTCGATGCGCGGTGACCACGACGCACAGATGGGCTGGCTGGTCATCGTCGGCTCGATTCCCATCGGTGTGCTCGGTGTGACGTTCAAGGACCAGATCGAGGGCCCGTTCCGCGATCTGCGCCTGATCGCCACCACGCTCATCGTGATGGGCATCGTCCTCGGCATCGCCGACCGTCTCGCGGCACGCGACGAGACCGGCGGCAAGCACCGGGCCATCAGGGAGCGCAAGTCGCTCAAGGAGCTCGGCGTCAAGGACGGCCTGATCTTCGGCTTCTGCCAGGCGATGGCCCTGATCCCGGGCGTCTCCCGGTCGGGCGCGACGATCAGCGGTGGCCTGCTGATGGGGTACACCCGTGAGGCGGCGGCGCGTTACTCGTTCCTGCTCGCCGTCCCGGCGGTGCTCGCCTCCGGCGTCTTCGAGCTGAAGGACGCGGGCGAGGGCCATGTGTCGTGGGGCCCGACGATCTTCGCGACGTTCATCGCGTTCGGTGTGGGGTACGTGGTCATCGCCTGGTTCATGAAGTTCATCACGACCAAGAGCTTCATGCCGTTCGTGATCTACCGGATCATCCTGGGCGTTGTGCTGTTCATCCTGGTCGGTGCCGGGTCCCTGAGCCCGCACGCGGGTGAGTCTGCGGGCTGAGGGCTGTCCCGTAATCCCTGGCGGGCGCACGGCGTCAGCTACGGCGGGGAATACCGCCCCGGCCCACGATGCGGACCGGGGCTGCGTTCAACGGGTTGCGCAGGCGGCACCGGGACCGCCCCGGTGGCGGCCCAATACGTCTGGTCGTCACCGGCCGAGCAGCTACGACCGGCTGCCGCGTCGAGGGCCGCAATGATCCGGATCTCGTCGTCCTTGGTCGAGGCGGCGCTCAGCGGCACCGTCAAGGCGCCGGTCGGTCCGTCCACCGGGCGCCGGCCGATGGTGACCAGTATCGGCTCGCTCGACCAGGGCACCGGTGCGTGAACAAGCGCGCTCCTTCAGCGGTTGCCTTCCCTGAAGGGGGGTCGGCCGCGCAGCGCGGTGGGGCGCCGGCCGCTCGCCCCTCCCCACCGCGGCCGGTAACTGCCTTGTTTCCATGGGTGATTGCGTCATACTCGGCTCACCATTAACAGGTGCGAGCACTGGGGGGTGCGGTGTCGGGTGATGCTGTGGTGGCCGAGGCGGTTCGAGCGATCGCCGGGATGGCCAATGGTGCAGCCGCCGCCGTAGGCACAGGCGTGGGTCAGATGGTGGCCGACCTGGTGCGGCGGCAGGTCGGCAGCAGCCCCGGAGGGCAGGCGGCCCTGGCTGCCGTGGAGGAGCGTCCGCTGGACCCCGAGGCGGCAACTGCGCTGGAGGAGGTCGTCCGGGCGGGCATTGCCGAGAACCCCGCCTTCGGGGTTCAGCTCGAAGTGGCTCTGAGGGGCCCGCAGACCGTGATCAATACCGGGATCCAGATCGGGGACGGTGCGAAGCTCCGCCGGAATCAGATCTCCATCGGGCCGGTCACGGTCAACAACACTCCGGCAGCCAGAGCGACACTCACCACCCTGGTCATCGTCGTCGTGGCAGCCCTGATCTTCGGCATCTACGGCGTGGTCCAGGCCGGCAAGGACGACGCACCCTTGTCGCAGCCGGGCACGAGTGTGCCCGAAGGGGGTCCGGACTCGCAGGACGCCACGTCCGGCGAGGTGTCGGCCACCGGCGGCAGTGGAGCCTCGGCCCCGGACGCCCGGTCGCTGACATCCGGCGAACTCGACCAGGTGCTCGGCGGCTTGGAGCTTCCTGCCGGCTGGACGAAGGGCGGGTACCTGGAATCCGCCGAGGGCATGGATCTCTCCAACGAGGCCCGCATGCAGTGCTGGGATCTCAGCGACCCTGATCCGGGGGAGAACGCCGGGTCCGGCAAACACGTCACCTTCGGCACGAACGGTGACGGCGTCATGATCGATCTCACCGGGCACGAGGCAGCCGGCGCAGGCACGGCGAGCGACAGCGCCATCACCGCCATGGAGGCGTTGCGCGTCATGTACGGCTGCCTGCCGAACGCGGAGACGACGGACATCGGCGACCAGGCTTTCAGCTACACGCAGCCCGGCTACGTCTACACATGGGTGCGCGTCGGCCCCATGATCGCCTGGGTCATCACCGCGGACACGGCCGGTGAGACTTCCGAGGAGTGGGCGCAGAAGCTTGTGCCGCTCCTGCGCGACGCACTCGCTTCGCAGTAGGGGCCACCAGGTCAGCGGCGAACCCCGCGGACACTGACGCGGCAGATCGGGGCGAAGCGTGGAGGGCGGCGGCGGCGCGTAGCGCCTCGCGGACCCAGGCGCCGGGCGCGGAGGCCGTCGCGGGGACGGTCGAGGGATACCCTCATCTGTCGGCGTCATCGCCTGCCAGAGGTTGCCCCATGGCGTTCCGGACGACCCGCCTCCGCTGGACCCACACGACGACGACGCTGCTGTCGCGTCCCGGCCCTTTCCCCCGCCCTCGCCCCACCGCCACATCCGAACCGGATGCGGGCACGTACACATGGGGCCACGCTGGATGTATGGCTAATCCCCCGATTGTGATCCACCGGCCCACACCGTCCGGCGCACGGCTCGTCACCGTGCACCTCGCCGGCCGCGAGGAGAGGCTCGGGCTCGCCCACAGCGACCACGATGTCATCGTGTTCCTCGCCGACGCCGGCATGGCGGACCCGGCACGGGCCCTCGACACCCCGTCCCTCGTCGAGTGGCAGGGCGCTGCCGCCCACGACTTCGCGGCGGTCTGAACGGCAACTGAACGGCAACTGAACAGCAACCGAACGGGCAACCCGCCCCGGGCAGGCAGCCCGGTCGGCTCTTGATGCCCGTCCGGCCCCGGGACACGCCTCCGTGCGGTCCGCCGCCGGGCGAGCAGGTCGCGCCGCAGCAGCAAGCCTTGGGCCTCGACCGCGTGGTGTCCCGGCCGCGCCCGGCATTCCGCGTACCGCCGCAGACATGGCGCGCACGGCGGAAGCCGCGCTGCCCCGTACCCGCCGGAGCGGGGACGGGGCAGCGCGGGCCTCGACGCGGGTGGTGTCACTCGGTCTCGACGAAAGGCGGAAGATCGGGTTCGACGAACAGCCCCTGGTAGCGCGGTGTCGGCAAGGCCTCGACACGGCCCTGGGCCTCGGACGCCGAGCCCGCCGCGTTCTCGTCCGAGCGCCGCTGAACCTGGCGGGGCGGGGTTTCAGCCATCGGGTCTCCTGTTGATTTCGCAGTTGCTTCTGAGGGCCCCGAGGCGCCACCCGGTCCTCGGACCGCGGTGGCGACGGGGTGTGGCACCGTCCCGGTCCCACACCCACCAGGGCACCGGTATCCGACGAGGCATGCTGAGAGTATCCGTTGTCCCAGCTCCACCGGTCGCCACCGTCGCCCGGCCCGCTCGTCATTCGCCTGCACAGCCGCGTCGGCGGGCCGGAGCCGTGTTCCCGCGAGGCGGGCCGGCACGCGGGTGCGGACCGGTCAGGGGCTGCCGAGGCCGTCCTCCTGCCACCGGGTGTACGGGACGCGCGCGATCTCCCGTACGCCTCCGAAGGTGCCCCACTCGTCCTTGCCGAGCCGGGTCAGCGGTCGCAGCGCGGTGACTTCGGGGTGCCCGTCCGTCATGACGTCCTCGTCGACCGCGGCGTGCACCACGCGGCCGAACACGACGGTGGAGTCGCCGAGCAGGACCGTGCTGTGCAGCTCGCATTCCAGCGCGACGGGCGAGCCCGCCACGCGGGGCGGCCTCACCCTCAGGCTGGGTTCCGGCTCTACGCCCACGGCCTCGAACTCGCTGACGCCGCGCGGGAAGTCGGTCGCGGTGGCGTTGATCTTCTCGAACAGGGACTCCGGGGCGAAGTTCACCACGAAGGAGCCCGTCGCCTCGATGTTGAGCAGCGTGTCCTTGCGTCCCACCGAGGTGAACTGGACGACGGGCGGGCTGACGCAGGCGATCGTGAAGAAGGAGTGGGGGGCCAGATTGGCCGTCTCGCCGTCCGGGGTGACGGTGGAGACCCACGCGATGGGCCGGGGGACGACCACGGCGGTGAGCAGTCGGTAGAACGTGCCGGTGTCGGTGGCCCCGGGGTCGAAGTCGATGCGCATGACGCCGAGTATGGCGTCCGGCCCTCCCGCTCTCCTACGCCTCGGTGTCCCCCGGTCCCTCGGAACCGAACTGCTCGGCCCGCAGGGCGAGGTCCTGGAGCACGTCGGCGGACGACACGTCCGTCTGTCCGGAGTCGTGCACCTGCGCCAGCATCGCGAACGCCAGGGTGAACGCGCCGACGAGTTGCTCCACCGCGCCACCGACCTCCCGGCCGACCAGGGCCACCACGTCCTCGATCGTGGCGTCCTCGGGGATCGCGATCCGTGGCATCGTCTCATTGAGAAGCGCGGTCACCACGGTCGAATCGGTGCTGGGGTCGTCACGGCCCGGGTTCTCCTCCAAGAGGCGGCGCATCTCGCCCGCTTCGGTGAGGATGCCGATCACACGTTTCACGACTTCGCTCTGCTCCATCCCGCGAGCATAGGTGCAGGCGCACCGGCCGACGAGGACAACGGGCGCCGGTCGTCCGACGTGCCGGGCCCCGGGAGGCGGCTTCCGACGTGCCTCTCCTGCGGCGGACGCCGACCGGCCGTAGCGTACGAGGCAGGGCCCGACAGGCCGGGGGCGCTGCTGCGCGCCACGCGTACGTACCTGTCCGGGGCACGCACCACCGCATTCAGGAGGCATCCATGACCGGTACCGAGCTTCCCGTGATCGCCGCGGTCGACGGGTCCACGCACAGTTACGACGCGCTGGACTGGGCGGCCCGTGAGGCGGCCGGGCGGGGGCTGCCCCTGATGATCGTGCACGTCCGCCTCCTGACCCGGCGTACCGGCCAGGAGGCGCAGCAGCGCGAGGCGGAGGAACTCCTCGCGCAGTCCGTGCGTCGCGTGAACGAGACCGCTCCCGGGCTGAGCCCCACGACGCTGGCACCGCTCGACTTCCCTTCGGCCGCACTGGTCTCGCTCAGCCGTGACGCCTCGCTGGTGGTGGTCGGCTCACGCGGACTGGGCGGATTCCGCTCCCTGATGCTGGGCTCCAACAGCCTGGCGACCGCGTCGATGGCCAAGTGCCCCGTGGTCGTCGTCCACAGCGGGCAGCCGGACGGGGAGCCTGGCGAGCGCGCCCAGGAGGTCTTCCGGGACGTCGTCGCCGGGGTGGCCGCCGATGAGAGCAGTGAGGCGGTGCTGGAGTTCGCCTTCGAGACGGCGGCGGCCCGCCCCGGGGCACGGCTGCGGATCGTGCACGGCTGGACCATGTTCTCATCGATGCTCTCCGGCGGTCCCGTCTTCGACCGGGATGCGGCGGCCGGCGCGGCCGAGCGGTCGCTCGCCGAACTGACGGCGGGCTGGCGCGAGAAGTATCCGCAGGTCGAGGTCATGAAGGAGCCCGTCAACGGCTCCGCGTCGCGCACCCTGGTCACAGCGTCGGCGACCGCCGCGCTGACGGTGATCGGCCGGCGCAAGGGCGGTGAGTCCCTCGGGCTGGGTCTCTCACCGGTGGCGCAGACGACGCTCACGCACGCGCTCGGGCCGGTGGCCGTGGTGCCTTGCTGAGCTGCCCGGCGGGGGCCGCCGCCGGTCCTTCGGCGGCGGCCCCCGGCCGGTTCCCGCCGTTCGCGGTCTGTCGCGGGTGCACGGCACTTGGCCCCTGACGCCCGTGGGCACACACTGACCCGATGACGCAGCGCGTGGATCTCTCGACCGTGATGGACCGGCTCTCCATCGATGCAGTGATCACCGGCTACGCGGTGGCGGTGGACGACGGTGCGTGGCCGGACTACCGGGCCCTGTTCACCCCGGACGGCCGCGCCGACTACCGGACCGCGGGCGGCATCGAGGGTGCCGCCGCCGAGGTGGCGGAGTGGCTCTCCGAGACCATGCTGCTCTTTCCCGTACGGCAGCACCTGATCGTCAACCGCCGCCTGGACCTTCAGGACCTCGGCGGCTATCCGGGCGACCGGGCCCGGGTGCAGGCCGACTACATGAACCCGATGCGGCTCGTGAGCGGCCCGGACGGGGAGGCAGGCTCCGCGGACCGTCCGACGGCCCCGAACTTCGTCTCCGGCGGGCGGTACGCCTTCGAACTGCTCCGTACCGACGACGGCTGGCGGATCCAGGGGGTGACGGTCCACGAGAAGTGGCGGAGCCTGTCGGATTCCCTCACCGCCGGGTGATCCGCCCCGACTCGCTTCCGCTGCCCCACACTGGGGAAACAGACAGGTGGACCGAGTTCCGGATGATGCCTGCCAGTCGGCGGGACGAGGAGGCGCGCATGCCGAGCGGGGCTGTGGGGCGCGAGCGGAGCGAACGGATACTCGGCTCGACCCTGGGGCGCGGAGGTGCCGCGCTCCTGGCCGGAGCGCTGCCCGCGCTCGCGTTCCCCGCGCCGGGACTGTGGTGGTTCGTGTACGCCGCCCTGGTCCCGTTGCTCCTGCTGATCCGGTCCGCCGGTACGGGGCGCAGGGCCGCAATCGACGGCTGGCTCGGCGGGACGGGCTACATGCTCGCGGTACACCACTGGCTGATGCCGAGCCTGCATGTGTTCATCGTGGTGCTGGCGGCCCTGCTCGGCCTGCTGTGGGCCCCGTGGGGGCTGCTGGTCAACCGGCTCCTGCGCGGACCCGCCTCCGGCAGCAGGGTCGTGACGGCCGTGGTCGTGGTTCCGTGCGGCTGGCTGCTGATCGAGACGGTCCGCTCCTGGGAGGGGCTGGGCGGCCCCTGGGGGCTCCTCGGCGCAAGCCAGTGGCAGGTGCCGCCGGCGCTCCGCCTGGCGTCGGTCGGCGGGGTCTGGCTCGTGAGCCTGCTGGTCGTCGCGGTGAACACGGCGCTCGCCCTGCTGCTCACGGGGCCTGCCGCCCGCGCGGGGACCGTCGTCACGCTCGTGGCGGCCGCCGTCGCCGTGGGATCGGTGTGGGTGTGGGCGCCTCGGCCCGAGGAGACCGGGACGGCCCGGATCGCCGTCGTGCAGCCGGGTGTCGTCG
The DNA here is from genome assembly GCF_040295435.1 of Streptomyces sp. NPDC002809. Lineage (NCBI taxonomy): Bacteria > Bacillati > Actinomycetota > Actinomycetes > Kitasatosporales > Streptomycetaceae > Streptomyces > Streptomyces sp. NPDC002809. The sequence goes on along the minus strand of NZ_JBEOVJ010000019.1, from coordinate 11,195 downwards.
AGGGGCCAGGCAGCGTGCAGCGCCGCTTCGCGCGCAGCGAGGAGCTGACGCGCTCGCTGGCGGGCCAGGATCTCGACCTGGTCGTGTGGGGTGAGAGCAGCGTCGGCGTCGATCCGGCCAGGCGGCCCGATGTCACCGCCCGGATCGCCGCGCTGTCGCGGCTGGTGGGCGCGGATGTGCTGGTGAACGTGGATGCCGGACAGACGGACGCGTCGGGCCGCACCGGGATCTTCAAGAGCGCCGTGCTGGTGGGCCCGCAGGGGCTGACCGGGGACCGCTACGACAAGATGCGTCTGGTTCCCTTCGGTGAGTACATCCCGGCCCGCTCGGCGCTCGGCTGGGCCACCTCGATGGGCAAGGCCGCGGGCGAGGACCGTCTGCGCGGCACGGGTCCGGTGACCATGACGCTGCCCGGCGCGCACGGCCTGCGCTTCGGTCCGCTGGTCTGCTTCGAATCCGCGTTTCCCGACATGAGCCGGCAGCTGACCCGTGACGGCGCCCGGCTCCTGGTCGCCCAGTCGTCCACGTCCTCCTTCCAGCACGGCTGGGCGCCCGGCCAGCACGCCTCCCTGGGCGCGCTGCGGGCCGCCGAGAACGGCCGCCCGATGGTGCACGCCACGCTGACGGGCGTCAGCGCGGTGTACGGCCCGCAGGGACAGCCTGTCGGGGCTCGGCTCGGTACGGACACGAGCGGGACCGCGGTGTACGGCGTGCCGCTGGCCAGGGGCACGACTCTGTACGTGCGGCTGGGCGACTGGCCGCTGTACGGCGCACTGGGCGTGCTGGCCGCCTTCTGCGCCTTCGAAGGCGTACGGTCCGTGCGCAGGCGTGACCGGCGGGAGCCGGTGGGGGCGGCAGCCTCAGTGGTTCCGGCCGGCGACGCGGGGCAGTTGGGCTCCGCCCGCAGGACCGAGGAGAGCCCCGCAGAGTCCGCGCCGCAGTGAGCCCGGTCCTCACACGACGGACCCCGTCCCACGCAGTCAACTCAGATCTCGGGGAGTACCACCCGGTCACCGCAACCGGCCCGGATCCCGGGCGACGACACGTGCTCCGCTCAACGAGCCCGAGCCCGAGCCCCAGCCGTCGGCACCGGTCCGCACCGTCACCGCGGATCAAGGGCAGTCCCGCCCGGTCCGCTCAGCGAGCCCGGATCTCAGACAGCGCCACCCGGTCCGGTCACCGTGACGATGTCCCCCATGGCATCGACGGTGAGCGCGACCCGTTCGACCTTGTTGGTCACGCCGAGGGCCAGCCACACCGCGCCCCAGAGGAAGCAGGTGAACGCCGTCAGGACGGCGTGCAACGCATGGTTCGGCCGCCGGCCCCTGACCATGACGACCTGGGTCTCGGAGCGGGACTCCATGCGCCAGCCGCTCGCGATCCGCTGGTTCACCGCCCAGTCCAGGATCAGGGCACGCTGCATGGCGTCGGGCGGACGGCCGTCCGCCCGGTAGTAGCCGGGAGGGGGCTGGAGCGCTCCCCAGCCCGATGACTCGCGGTGGTGCTTCACCAGGTCACCTCCACGGGCGGGCGGTCCGTCCACCCAGCCTGCATCGGGGCCGCTCCGCACGCATCCTGAGCCGCCGACGGCAGCGGCGGCGGGCGGCTACGCGCAGTCGAGGTCCCGCAGGACGCGCTCGCACAGCTCGTGCGTCTCCAGTGCGTCCCGGGCGCTCAGCAGCTTGCCGGCCCGGACGGCGTCCAGGAACGACAGGACACTCTGCTCGATGCCGCGCTGACGGGCCACCGGCACCCAGTCGCCACGACGTCGCAGGCTCGGCTGGCCCTTGTGGTCGATCACCTCGGCAAGGTTGAGTACTTCCCGCTTGGAGTCCTGGCCCGAGACCTCCAGCCGCTCCTCGGTCGAGCCGCTGAGCCGGTTCATGGCCCCGATGGCGGTGAAGCCGTCACCGGCCAGCTGGAGCACGACGTGATGCATCAGGCCGTCACGGATCCTGGCCCGGACGACGGTGTGCTCGACGGGCCCGGGCACCAGGAAGCGCAGCGTGTCGACCACGTGGATGAAGTCGTCGAGAACCATGGTCCGCGGCTTCTCGGGCAGCCCGACGCGGTTCTTCTGCATGAGGATCAGCTCGCGGGGGTGCTCGACGCACTGCGCGTAGCCGGGCGCCACCCGTCGGTTGAAGCCGACCGCCAGGGTGACGCCGCGTGCCTCGGCGAGCTCCACCAGGCGCTCGGACTCGGCGAGTTCGTATGCCAGCGGCTTGTCGACGTAGGTGGGGACGCCCGCTTCGAGCAGTCGGCGGGTGATCTCCGGATGCACGGACGTCGGGGCGTGCACGAACGCCGCGTCCAGGTCCTGGGCGAGCAGGGACGCGAGGTCGGTGTGGCACTGCCCGGCCGGGATGCGGTGGGCGGCGGCGACCGAGGTCAGGGTGGCGGGGGTGCGGGTCTGCAGGTGCAGTTCGACCCCCGGCAGGGTGGTGAGTACCGGCAGGTACGCCTTCTGCGCGATGTCGCCGAGCCCGATACAGCCGACCTTCACAGGGTCTCCTTCTCGCTGTTCAGCGCCGCACGTCGCGGTCCTCCTCCGTGGAGGTCGACCGCGGCCCGGCCGACGCGTCCTTCGTCCGGGCAGCATACGTGTGCTGCGGCGGCCGCCAGTCGGCGATGCCGTCGAACGTGCGCAGGACGAGTCCCGGCCCGAGCCGGGAGACGGTGGACATCACGAAGTCCCGTGCGGCGACGGCCGGGGCGGAGGTCAGCCGCAACCCGCCGGCCGGAACTGCGCGCGTTCTACGACGCGACGGGCCGGCAGTTCCGCGAACCGCTGGAGGCGCTGATGACGGCCGCCGGATCGCCCGATCCGGAACGGCACGCACTGTCCCTGGTGGCCTGGTGCGAAGGGCTGATGTTCTCGTGCGCGGCGGGCGCCTACCACCGCTCCGTTCCGACCGAGGCCGAGCTGCACACCGGTTTCGAGGAGCTGTTGCGCGGGATGCTGGGCAGCCGCTGACGCCCACCGCCGCGCGAGCCGCCACCGATCGGCTGCACCCGGGACACCACGCTGACCGGGTCACTCGTGCGGGCCAATCCGGACCTGCCGACTCACCCGACGGCCGGTTCGCACCCCAGAGTTGATCAGGTGCATCAAACCAGAACCACCGTGAAACTCCTGGTCGGCGTGGCCGTCACGGCCCTGTCCGGGTGTGTGTCCGTACAACCGCAGCCGAGCGCACCGACGCGCCCGGAGAGCAGTCGGCCGGCACAGGACCTGGCTCCGCAGATCGTCCAGCCCCCGGCACGCGACATGCTGGAAGCGCTGCCGGACCCGAAGCCCTCGCCTTCGGCCTCCCGGCGGGCAGCCCCGGCGCCGCCCCCGTCGGCCCGGCGCGACGGCCCACGGCCCCCGCAGCAGCATCGCCCCGGCCCGGCCGCCCACCCGGAACCACGCCGGGCGGCTCCGCCCGCCCCCGTCCCCGCACTGCCCGCGCCCGTCACCGGGGCGGGCGTCTGCGCGCTCGGCCGGGGGTACGGCCACTGGCCGGCGGGCAGCCCCCAGGCGCGGATCTGCGACAGCACCTACGGCCACTGACACGACGGACCCGCACAAGGGGTCCGGTGGCCCACCTCGGGCGGGTCACCGGACCGCACCCTCCCCCGCGACTCGGGCAGCACGTCCGGGACGGCCGGCGGTCAGAACTCCCGCAGCCGCCGCTCCAGCCGGCCGATGGCCGCCCGGACGCCTCCCCCGTACCCGTCGTCCATACCGTCGTCCGCCAGGACCCCCGAGGCCCTCCGGGCCCGGTCGAGATGGATCCGGGCGGCGGCGGGACGCTGGAGCTTCACATAGTCCGCGGCGAGGTTGAGGTGCAGCGAGGGGTAGAAGGCGCGCACCGCGAGCGCGTCCGGGTGCTGCGCCACACCCTCCCCCGTCAGCGCCTGCGCGGCGGAGAGCGCGCGCAGGTCCCAGGCCAGTTCGTCACCGGGGTCGTCCTGGGTGTCGGCCATGTAGTGCGCGAGGGTGCACCGGTGCAACGCGTCGCCGTTCTCGCCGATCTCCGCCCAGAGCGCGCCGAAGCGGTTGCGGGCCTCCTCCCGGTCACCGCCGTGGAGCAACATGATCGCCTGGCCGATTCTGGTCATGACGACGTCCTGCGACGCCTCCTGCTGCTCCGTCACCGCGGTCTCCCTCGCACCTGTCCGCCCACGCCCGACCGATCGCCTTAGACCTACTCCGACCGATTCCTGACGGATTCTTGCCATTCCCGTCGGAATCGTCCCGTTACAGCCGGTTCGACGCTAGTCGCCGTGGGGGACATTCGCACTCAGGCTCGGGCGCGCCATCAGCCCAGGTCGGGGATGCGCCAGTCGATGGGCCGGTGCCCCTGCGCCGCGACGGCCTCGTTGATCTGGGTGAACGGGCGCGAGCCGAAGAACTTCTTCGCCGAGAGCGGCGAGGGGTGGGCACCCTTCACCACCACGTGGCGCTCCTCGTCGATCAGCGGAAGCTTCTTCTGCGCATAGTTGCCCCAGAGCACGAAGACCGCCGGATCGGGCCGCGCGGCTACGGCGCGGATCACGGCGTCGGTGACCTTCTCCCAGCCCTTGCCCTTGTGGGAGTTGGCCTCGCCCGCGCGCACCGTCAGCACCGCGTTGAGAAGGAGCACTCCCTGCTCGGCCCACGGCATCAGATACCCGTTGTCCGGGACCGGAAGGCCGAGCTCCTCCTTCATCTCCTTGTAGATGTTGCGCAGGGAGGGCGGCGTCTTCACGCCCGGCCGCACGGAGAAGCACAGGCCGTGCCCCTGACCCTCGCCGTGGTACGGGTCCTGGCCGAGGACCAGGACCTTCACCTTGTCGTACGGGGTCGCTTCCAGAGCCGCGAACACCTGGTCCCGGGGCGGATAGACCGGACCGTCGGCCCGCTCCTTCTCGACGAATTCGGTGAGCTCCCTGAAATAGGGGCTCTCGAGCTCCTCGCCGAGGACTCCGCGCCAGGACTCGGGCAGCGGGTACGTGTCGGTCACGTCAACAACCTCCGGTAAGCAATTGGTTCTTGACCTCAGAACCTACCGGGAGCCACTGACAACGGACTCCGGGGAGCCTTCCGGGGGCCGGGCGGCTCGGCCGCCCGGCCCCACGGGCCCGCTACCAGTTGGCCTTGCGGTACAGCTCCCACATCTGCATGACCGTCTGCGGGTCCAGTGCGCGCTCGCCGCCGCCGACGTCCTCGCCCGCCGCGACATAGAGCTTGCCCTGCCACAGCGGCAGCACACGGACGTCGTCGACCAGGATCTCCTGGGCCCGTTCGAACTGCTTGCTGACCGCGCCGCGGTCGCTCTCCTTGCGGGACTGGGGCAGCAGCTCCTTCGTGATCTCGTCCTTCACGTAGGGCATGCCGGTGACGCTGTCCTTGCCCACGAAGGGGGCGATGAAGTTGTCCGGGTCCGGGAAGTCCGGGAACCAGCCTCGGCCGAAGACCGGGAACTCACCCTTGGTGAAGCCTTCCTGGAAGGTCTTCCAGGGCTTGCTCTTCAGAGTGATCCTGAAGAGCCCGGAAGCCTCCAGCTGGCGCTTGAGCTCGGCGAACTCGGGGGCCGTCGACGATCCGTAGCGGTCGGTCGTGAACCAGAACGTCATCGCGACCGGCTTGGTGATGCCCGCGTCCGTGAGGATCTTCTTCGCCTTCTTCCTGTCCGGGTCACCGAACCTGTCGAAGAAGCTGGTCGTGTGCGCCGCGATGCCCTTGGGGATCATGGAGTAGAGCGGCTCCGCCGTACCCCGGTAGACCTTGGCCACCAGCGCATCACGGTCCACGAGCTGCGCTATCGCGCGCCGGACGGCCGGGTTCCCGGCGGCCGGGTCCTTCGGGTTGAAGACCAGGAAGCGGATGTCGGCGCCGACGTTCTCGACGATCTGGAGGTCGCTGTCCTTGTCCGTGTTGTCCTCGAGGGAGACGACCTCCTCGGCGGACAGCCCGCGGTAGGTGGCGTCGATCTCGCCCTTCTTGAGGGCCGGAACCAGCGCGGCGGACTCCTTGAAGTACCGGATGGTCACCGCGTCGTTCTTGCGGTTGGCGAAGCCCTTGTAGTCGGGGTTCCGCACCAGCTCGGCGCGGTCCCCCGCCTTGTACGCGTCCAGCAGGTAGGGGCCGGAACCGGTCACCTTGCCGTCGTCGCGGATCTTGTTCTTCGAGTACGCGCTGGGCGCGACCAGCGACATGGCGGGGGTTGCCAGCACGAACGGGAAGGTGGCGTCGGGCTTGCTCAGGTGGAAGATGACGATGTCGTCGCCCTTGGTCTCCACCCGGTCGAGCGAGCCGAGCATTCCGACCGGGCCGCCCTTGACCGCGATGGACCTGATCCGGTCGATGGAGTACTTCACGGCCTCCGCGTCGAGCGTGTCCCCGTTGGAGAACTTCAGTCCCTTGCGGAGTTCACAGCGGTAGGCGGTGCTGGTGTTGTCGGTGAACCTGCAGTTGTCCGCGGCGTCGGGCTCGGGGCTCGTACTGCCGGTGGGGAAACTCACCAGGGTCTGGAACACGTTGCGCATCAGCTCCCAGGAGCTGTCCCATGCCGCGGCGGGGTCGAGTGTGGACGGTGAGCTGGTGGTCCCGACCGCCAGCTTCTGCTCCACGTTCGAACCACCGCCGGGAAGCAGACCGCAGCCGGCCAGCAACGACAGGGAAGCAAGGGCTGCAGCGGCCTGCAGACTGGCCCGGTAGAACACGTGCACGCTCCTCGATCAGCCATGGGTCGGCAGACCATACCGCAGCGCCCCGCCGGGTCAATCCGCAGGCCCGACGGGGCACTTGAGTCAATCAGGGCCAAACCGGCCCAGGCCGATCTCAGCCGACGCCGGCATTCAGGAAAATCCCGCCGTCGACGACCAGGGTCTGCCCGGTGATCCAGTCGGACTGGCTCGACGTGAGGAAGGCCGCGGCCCCGCCGATGTCCTCCGGCACGCCGAGCCGGCCCAGCGGGTAGGCAGCGGCCGCCTCCGCCTCACGGCCCTCGTACAGTGCCTGCGCGAACCGTGTCTTCACGACGGCGGGTGCGATCGAATTGACCCGGACGACCGGCGCGAACTCGTGCGCGAGCTGCAGGGTCAGATTGACCATGGCCGCCTTGCTCATGCCGTACGCGCCGATGAAGGGCGAGGCCGAGACACCAGCGACGGAGGCGATGTTGACGATCGCCCCGCCGTTCTCCTTCTGCCAGGCCTTCCAGGTCTGCTGGGCGAAGCCCAGTGCCGAGATCACGTTCGTCTCGAAGACCTTGCGGGCCACATTGAGGTCGAGCTCGGCGATCGGCCCGAAGACCGGGTTCGTGCCGGCGTTGTTGACGAGGAAGTCGACCCTGCCGAACGCCTCCATGGTGCGCTCGACGGCCGCCGCCTGGTGTGCCTCGTCGTGCGCCTTGCCCGCGACCGCGATGACCCGGTCGGAACCGAGCGCCTCGACGGCCTCCTTGAGCGCGTCCTCGCCGCGTCCGGTGATGCACACCCGGTCGCCGCGGGCGACGAGCGCCTCGGCGATGCCGTAGCCGATGCCGCGGCTCGCGCCGGTGATCAGCGCGACCTTGCCACTGTCCTGCACAGTCATGATGTCCGTAGCCCTTCGGGTCAGTTGAGCGGTCCGCCGGCGACGTACATGACCTGGCCGGAGACGAAGCCCGCGTCGTCACCCGAGAAGAAGGCGATGGCGTTGGCGATGTCCTCGGGGAAGCCGACGCGCTGCACCGGGATCTGGGTGGCGGCGGCTGCCTGGAACTCCTCGAAGCCCATGCCGACGCGCTCCGCGGTCTGCGCGGTCATCTCGGTGACGATGAAGCCGGGCGCGACGGCGTTGGCGGTGATGCCGAACTTGCCGAGCTCCTTGGCGAGGGTCTTGGTGAAGCCCTGCAGACCCGCCTTGACCGCGGCGTAGTTGGCCTGGCCGCGGTTGCCGAGGGCCGAGGAGGAGGACAGCGAGACGATCCGGCCGAACTTGGCGTCCACCATGTGCTTCTGGACGGCCTTGGCCATCAGGAACGCGCCCTTGAGGTGCACGTTCATCACGATGTCCCAGTCGGACTCGCTCATCTTGAAGAGCAGGTTGTCGCGGAGTACGCCCGCGTTGTTGACCAGGATCGTCGGGGCACCGAGCTCGGCGGCGACCCGTGCGACGGCGGCCTCCACCTGGGCGCTGTCCGACACGTCGCAGCCGACGGCGAGGGCCTTGCCGCCGGCGGCGGTGATCTTCTCGACGGTGTCCTTGCAGGCCGCCTCGTCGAGGTCGAGTACGGCGACGGCGCGGCCCTCGGCCGCCAGACGTACCGCGGTGGCGGCACCAATGCCCCGTGCGGCTCCCGTCACGATGGCTACGCGCTGCTCGGTGGTGGACATGCTTGGCTCTCCTCGCCCTTGGATCGCGGCTCAGCGGACGTCAGGCGCATTCCCGCGAGAACGCCCCCGATAACTGAGCAACCGCTTAGTACCTTCAGCAGACGAGACGCTAGAAGCCCTGGCACCCGGTGTCAACGGCCCACGGACGCAGCGGCGCATGTCACACCGGACGGCGCCGCCCCCGACCGTGCGGGGCGGCGCCGAAAGGGGATGCCGTCAGCGCACCAGCAGGTCGAGCAGCCGTTCGACCTCTGCGGCGGGGTCGGTCGTGAGGCCACTGTGCACCGGGCTCGGCTGGATGACGGTCGAGCGCGGCGCGATGAGCCAGCGGAAGCGCCGCCCCGCATCGTCACCGGCCGCCTGGCCCGCGTCCGCACCACCCCGGCAGACCCCTTCGACGGCGTACAGGGCGGCCCGCACCCCGGTCACGTCGGCGCCGGGGTCCAGGGCCCGGAGCTTGCCCTCGTCTAGCTCGGTGCGGGCGGCGACGAATCCCTTGGCGCGGCAGTAGACCACCACCCCGGCATTGAAGAACTCGCCGCGCTGGACCCGTGGCACCACGCGCAGGAGGGCGTACTCGAAGACATCGCGCTTGCTCACGGCCGGCCGCCCTTGTCGCTGTTCTCGTTGTCATGGCGCGGGGCGAGGCGCTCGGTGAGCCAGCCCGGGGCCTGGGAGGGCTTGGCAGCGGTCGGCGCGTCCAGGGTGATCCGCTCGTGAATGGTGGCGGCGCGCGGCAGCAGTGCCTCCACATAGGCGCGGCGCAGCCGGTCCGTCGACTCGAAGCCCGGTTCGTCCACCAGCCACTCGTCGGGGACGTCGGCCGCGACCTCGGTGAGCAGTTCCTCGGTGACCAGCGGGGCGAGCTCGGCGGCGGCCGACGCGATGTCGGGCCCGAACGGCGCCAGCGCGTGGTCGGAGGCGTTGTACGGCTTGGCGGCGGATGCCTGGGCACCGGGCCAGTTGTGGTGCCAGATCATGGTGGCGCCGTGGTCGATGAGCCACAGGTCGCCGTGCCAGACGAGCATGTTCGGATTGCGCCAGGAACGGTCGACGTTGTTGATCAGCGCGTCGAACCAGACAACGCGTCCGGCCTCCCGCGGATCCACCTGATAGGCGAGCGCGTCGAACCCGAGGGACCCGGGGAGGAAGTCCATCCCGAGGTTCAGCCCCCCGCTGGCCTTGAGCAGCTCCTGCACTTCCTGGTCGGGCTCGGCGAGACCGATCACAGGGTCCAGCTGGATCTGTACGAGATCGGGGACACGCAGTCCGAGCCGCCGCCCGAGCTGCCCGCAGATCACCTCCGCGACGAGCGTCTTGCGGCCCTGTCCGGCGCCGGTGAATTTCATGACGTACGTACCCAGGTCGTCGGCCTCGACGATCCCGGGGAGCGAGCCGCCCTCACGCAGGGGCGTGACGTAGCGGGTCGCCGTGACTTCGGTGAGCATTTCGCAAGGCTATACGGCACCACCACCTGGAGATCCATGGCCCGGGATCAGGCCGCGGACTCCGTGTACTCGCCGCCACCCGGCCCTGGGGAGAATCCGGGCAGTTCCGGACGGCGGCCCGTTCCCGCAAAGCCCCCGGTCGCGGCCCGGCCCACGGCTCCCGGCCTCCGGCGCGGCGGGGGCGTAGCGGCCTGGCGGGACCGGCAGCCTTGACGTCCGCTCGGCCGGCCCGGCCCCGTCGCCAGGGCCATCGATTGGTGACCGCCCACGCCGCCCACCGCCTCGCGACCGGCCCGGCAGGTCCTGCGGGCTCCTCGCGCCGAGCCTCATACCGGACGGCAGCGGACGGGGAACACCCGGACCGTCACGCTCCCGTCCGACAGGGCAGAGATGCCCGCGGAGCGAACGACCGGCGGTGTCTCCCAAGGACGGACTGGTGGCCGGGGTGGTGGCCGGGGTGGTGGCCGGGGTGCGGGTTCACCCGGGGAGAGGAGATGATCCCAGCGGGCGGATCAGTCCGCTTTCATAGGCGAAGATGGTCGCCTGCACGCGATCTCGAAGACTCAACTTATTCAGTACGGCGCTCACATGGGCTTTTACCGTCCCCATGGCGACGCCCAGGCGCTCCCCGATTTCCGTGTTGCTCAAGCCCGTGGCAACCAGGGTCATGATCTCGCGTTCGCGAGGAGTGAGGCTGGTCAGTGCTCCGCCGATCTCCGGCCCTACGGGAGCTCCGTGAGCGAAGGCCGCAATCAGACGCCCCGTGACCGCCGGCGCGAGTACGCCGTCACCGGAGACGACCACTCTGATCGCGGCCAGCAGGTCCTCCGGCTCGGAGTCCTTGAGAAGGAAACCGGACGATCCGGCACGCAGGGCTTCGTAGACGTAGGCGTCGAGGTCGAACGTGGTGAGCACAAGGACCTTGGTGCGACTGCCGTGACGCGTGATCAGCCGGGTGGCCGTCAGGCCGTCCATCCCGGGCATGCGGATGTCCATCAGCACCAGGTCGGGCGCGAGCTCGGCTGCCATCGACACTGCCGCGTCGCCGTCCGCGGCCTCGCCGACCACGGTCATGTCGGACTCGGCCGTCAGGATCGCCGCGAATCCCGCGCGAACGATGGCCTGGTCGTCCACGACCAGCACACGGATGCTGATGGTTCGTCTCCTTCTCGTCGCCCACGACGGGCACAGCTGTCTGCGCCATATCCTCCCACGGCCGCTGAACGGACCCTGCGGGCCGGCAGCAGACCCGCAACCGGGCGGCGCGGCACGAGCACCCCCGCACGCCTGGGCCTTTCGTTCGTGTTCCGATGAAGCTCTGGGCCGTTCTCGGGGCGGGCTAACCTGCAAGATCCACCTGGCTAGCGAGGGCGGCCGCAGGCCGCTCGCATTTCTGCT
>NZ_JBEOVJ010000018.1:0-112740 GCF_040295435.1 Streptomyces sp. NPDC002809 | reverse complement strand
GTCGAACACGCGCTGAGCGCGGCGATGCCGGACCTCTCGGACCTGTTCGAGGTCGGCGACTCCTCGAAGTTCGCCGTCGGCCAGTGGTGGGCCGTTCAGGTCGACCCGGTCGCCGGCGGCGGCGGTGACGAGCGCGAGCTGCAGAAGCTGGTCGAGATCACCGAGATCGTCGACGCCGGCCATATCCGGATCGGCTACCTCAACGGCTGGGAGCTCGCCGAGGGCCGCACCCTCACCTGGACCCTGATCGAGCCGGTCCGCGACACCCACATCCGCAACATGGTCTTCGAGGGCGCGGGACCCGACGAGTACACCGGCTCCCACCCCGTCAGCTTCGAGTACGCCGTCGGCTGCGACGTCTCCGGCATCCACGCCACCGGCACGTTCTGGCCGGTCATCATGCGCCGCTGGTGCACCCGTTTCCGCACCGAGGACTGCTCCCTGAAGAACCCGCCCACCGTCATGTACGGCGGCGCGGGCTACCTCACCCAGCAGATCTACTGCCTGTACGGGCGGGTCGCCGACTGCACGACCAGCAATGTGCGCCACCTCAACGACCTCACCGCCTCCGCCTACTGCACCGTCGTGAACTGCCACGGCGACGGCGACGACGCGGGCGGCAACCCCTTCACCACCCACGGCCAGTACGAGCACGACCTGCTCTTCGACGGCAACTCCGGACTGATGGACATCGCCAACTCCGGTGCCCAGTGGGGCATCTCCGCCAAGCGGATCACCGTGCGCAGACACGTGTGCTCGTGGTTCACCGCCAACACGAAGATCACCGATCTGACCCTGGAGGACATCACGGTGATCGCGCGTCCCACCTTCGACCAGGCAGGGACCCTATCGGTGAACGCCGACGGCGCCCAGGTGCGCGGCTGCACCGCGAAGACCTTCGCGGTCGCCCAGCGCTCCGCCCGCTCCACCCGGCCGACCACGATCAGCGACTGCTCCTTCGAACTGCCCGCCGGCGCCGTCCTCGTCCAGACGCCCGTCACCGCGCCGGTGCACTTCGTGCGCTGCACGTTCGAGGGCGTGGACGGTGCCATCCTGCGCGGTGCGGGCCCGGTCCACTTCACCGACTGCACGGTCACCGGCGCCGAGAACGCGGCCCCGCTCTCCGTCGGTTCCGCGGACCTGCGGATCGACGGCGGTACGTACGACAGCACAGGCATCGAGCTCAGCGGCGTGCGCGACCAGCGGATCACCGTGACCGGCGGGGCCAGGTTCACCGGCGGCAACAAGGCCGGGGCGCTGCTCGGCCGAGCGGACGGCCCGGGGAAGGCGACCTGGGACATCACCGGCCTCAGCAGCGCGGCCGCCGGACCGGACACCGCACACATCCGGATCGCCGACGGCACGAACCACTACGCGGCCACCGGCAGCCGCTTCACCGGCGGCACGCTGCATCTGGCCCCGGAGGCCCTCGCGTCGGTCCTGCACACGACGTGCGTGGAGGACGGCACGCGCCGCAGCGCGATGCCCCCCGCCGGCGACACGGTGCGCACGGACGGCAACCTCATCCTGTGAGCGCCCTCATCCGCACGGCGACCGCCGCCGACGATCCCGCCCTGGCCGCCTTGTGGCGTCGGTGCTTCGAGGCCCCGCACATCGCCGCCCTGCACGCACTCGACCCGGAACGCCACCGTCACACCTTCGTCGCCGAGAACGCCGAGGACGGCGGGATCGACGCCGCAGTCGTCTATGTGCCGCGGCTGATCCGTGACGCGGAGGGCACCCCGCAGCGCGTCGGCGGCATCGGCAGCGTCGCCACCCGCCCCGAAGCCCGGGGACAGGGCCTGGTCAGGCTGCTGCTCGCGGCGGCGGAGCGCACCATGACCGCCGAACAGTGCGCCTGGTCCCTGCTGTTCACCGGCACGCCCGGCGTCTACCGGAGCTCGGGATGGCAGGAGTTCGACAGTACGTACACCGAGGGGACACTCGCCCCCGCGGCCGTCCCCGGGGCCTTCCCGGTCCGCGCGGCCACCCCGGAGGACGCGGTGGAGGTGGCCGCGCTGCATCACGCGTACAACGCGAGCCGGCCGCTCAGCTCACTGCGGGCGCCCGAGGACTGGGCGGTGCGAGTGCCCGCGTGGTACGGCCCCGCCGAGGAGTCGCTCGTCGCGGTGGACCCCGTCTCCGGGGCCCTGACCGGCTGGATCGTGGCGCAGCACACGGGCGACTGCGTGGAGGTGCGCGAGTTCGCGGGCGCGGTCGAGTGCCTGAGCGCGCTGCTCGCTGCCGTCGGTTCACGCGGGCGGGCGGCGGGGCTGACCCGGGCCCGCGTCCGGATCCCCGGTGCCCCGGGAGTGGCTGCCGCCCTTCCCGCCCTCCTGCGGGATGCCCGGCAGGTGACGGAACGCGTGGGGATGGCGCGGCCGTTGCACGCCGCGCCGGCCTCCGTGCGGGCCACTGTCACGGCGCCCGGGGCCGTCCACTGGTACGGCGACTGCTTCTGATCGGCGGGGGATCGGGGCGGCGCGGCCGCGGCGACCTCCGGGACGGCGCACAGCTGACGCGGCAGGCGTCGTGCGTGTCCGCCCTGTACCAAAGGCCGATTGACCGGCGGGTTGGCCACCGGAAGGATCGTCCGGGCGGGGACGGGGAGCGGACACGCACGGCTCATCCGCCCACCGCAGACGCACGGGACGGGTGACGGGCGGCACGGAAGGAGGGGCTGTTGCGATGTCGATCCAGCTGATGAGCGAAGCGGGTGCGGTCGGCGGCCCCAACGAGGACTTCGTGGCCGCGGAAGGCACGACGGTCGTGGTGCTCGACGGCGTCAGCACCGTGCCGGGGAACGGGTCCGGGTGCCACCACGGCACGGCCTGGTTCGCGGGTGAGCTTGCGGGCCGCCTGCTGGAACATGCTCAGGCGCCGGAAGGCGGCCTCGACGACGCGCTGTACCGGGCCTTGACCGACGTCGTCGGGTCGCACGGTGATGCGTGCGACCTCTCGGTGCCCGATCCGCCGGCCGCGGCCCTGGCCGTGGTGCGGGAGCGCCGAGGGCGTATGGAGTACCTGGTCCTGTGCGACTGCACGATCGTGGCGGACGTGGCCGGGACCGTGCGGCGGATCACCGACGACCGTCTGTCGGGGCTCGACCTCCCGGAGCGCAGGGCCGTGCTGGAGGATCCGACGCCCGCCGCGTACGCCGCGTTGCTCGAGGCGAAGAGGCGGCGACGCAACACGCCCGGCGGCTACTGGGTGGCGGCAGGCGAACCGGCTGCCGCCTGGGCGGCGGTGAAGGGGAGCTTTCCGGTGGGTGACGTCCGGCGCATCGCGCTGATGACGGACGGGGTGTCGTGTGCCGTCGACCGCTACCGGCTCATGGACTGGGCTGGGCTGCTCGACACCCTGGAGGATGAACCCACCGCTCTCGTACGGAGGATCCGGGAGGCGGAGCAAAAGGCGTCCCGCGGCACGCGGAATAGTCTGACCAAGCTTCACGACGACGCGACGGCGGCGTATTGGCGCATTGCTTGATATTGCCTGTGGGTCTGCCTTGCGTGCGCCACGGGTCGCGGCGTGCTTGTAGGTACGGGATCGAGGAATCGGATGGCGATGAGTAACGTTCCTGAACTTGTTCTTGAGACCATGAAGTCCGCGGAGGCGCGCGGATTCGAGCTGTCCTGCGAGGAGACGGTGGGCAGACTCCTGGCCGCTCTCGCAAGTGCTGTTCCTCCCGGCGGGCGGGTCCTCGAGCTGGGCACCGGCGCCGGCGTGGGTGCGGCCTGGCTCGTCTCGGGGCTCGCGCACCGAAGTGACGCGACGGTGCTCACGCTGGAGCGGGATGAGGAACTCGCTGCATCGGCGCGGGAGTTCGCATGGCCCGAGTGGGTCGAGGTACGGGTCGCCGACGTGGAGAAGGAGCTCCCGGAGCTGGGACGCTTCGACTTGGTCTTCGCCGACGCCGAAGGCGGGAAGTGGTCCGGACTCGACCTGACCGTGGCGGCGTTGCGGCCCTCGGGAATGCTGGTCGTCGACGACATGGACCTGTCCCGCTACCGGTCCGCCGCGCACCGTGAATCGGTGACCCGTGTACGCGACTCGATTCTCTCCGATCCGCGTCTCGTGGCGGTGGATCTCCCCGTGAGCAGCGGGATCATGGTGGCTGCCAAGCGTCACGACTGAGACGCGACGACGGGCCGGTCCTCATCGCCGCCGATGTGTTCCACGGGCGACCCGGGGAATTCCGCCCGTTCTCCTCCACGGCGTCCTCCGCAAGGCCGTGCGCGATTCTCTTCCCTCACTCCAGGAGACGACTGATGAGTGATACCGGGCTGGTTGATGCCCCGGCCACGGACATGAGCTCTTCTCAGGACCTGCTGTCCTGCTACGAGAAGATGAGTCTCATCCGTGCGTACGAACACCGCATGATGGAACTGCGGACGGCGCGCGAGGTGGTCGGGCCGGTCCATCCGTACGTCGGCCAGGAGGCCGTCGCCGTCGGAGTCTGCGAGGCGCTGGAGCCGCGGGACCAGTTGGTGAGCCACTACCGCGGCCATGGGCACGCGCTGGCCCGGGGCACGTCACCGATCGCTCTGACCGCCGAACTGTTCGGCAGGAGCACGGGGTTGTGCGGCGGCAAGGCGGCGGCACTCATATCCGACCCGGCCAACAACATCCTGGTCTCCAGCGGCCTGGTGGGTGCGGGCGTTCCGATCGCGGCCGGTGCGGCGATGACGGAGCAGGTGCGCGGCACCGGCGGCGTGGCCGTGGTCTTCCTCGGCGACGGGGCACTCGGCAGCGGGGTGGTCCACGAGACCCTCAACATGGCCGTGGTGCAGCGCCTCCCGCTGATCATGGTGTGTGAGCACAACGGCTACCAGGGCGGCACGCGCACCGAGGAGGTGTACCCGGACGCCTCGCTGCTCAGGGTGGCCCGAGGACACCTGATGCGTGCCGTCTCGGTCGACGGCAACGACGTGACGGCCGTGTACCGCGCTGCGAGCGAGGCGGTCTCGGCGGCACGGGCCGGTGAGGGCCCCTCCTTCATCGAGGCCCGCACGTACCTGACGGAGTTCCATCTCCAGTTCGACAGGCCGTCGACGGAGAAGCGCCCGGAGGACGAGCTGCGTCACTGGCGGGCGCGCGATCCACTGACCCTGCTGGCCCGGCGGCTCCTGGACGGCGGCGTCGCCCAGGAGGAGCTGGACGACGCCCGGGCACGGTCAGGGGCCGTCGTCGCGGATGCCGTGGAGCGGTCCCGGACCGCGCCGTGGCCCGAGCGGCGCCAGGTCTTCACCCACATCCGGCCGGAGGCGTCGTGAACGAGTTGGCCGTGCTCGACCTCGTACTGGAGGAGGAGATGCGGCGGGACGAGCGCATCGTCCTTCTCGCAACCGGTACGTCCCCGTCCTGGCAGCGGGAGTTCGGGCCTGAGCGCATCCGCACCTGCCCCATATCCGAGCAGGCCATGACCGGCATGGCGGTCGGGGCCGCGATGACCGGACTGCGGCCCGTCCTCGACCTCAACCGCGCGTCCTTCACCTTCCTCGTCATGGATCAGCTGGTCAACCACGCCGCCAGGCTGCACTACATGTCCGACGGCGGATACCGGGTGCCCATGGTCGTCACGTCGGCCACCCGCGGCCGTCAGCAGCTCGGCCCGCAGAACGAGCAGTGCCCGTACGGGGTGTTCATGCAGCTTCCCGGGTTTCAGGTGGTGGTGCCGGGGTCGGCCGAGGACGCGTGCGGTCTGCTGCGCACAGCCGTCCGGGACGCCGGCCCGACGATGTTCTTCGTGGCGCCGGAGCTGGCGCGTGGCGTGCGCCTGGCGGCGGCGCTGGCCGCCGAGCCGATCCCCTTCGGCCGGGCCGCGACGCTGAGCTCCGGGTCGGACGTGACCCTGCTGGCCATCGGCGGTGCCGTGAAAGTCGGCGTGGAGGCGGCCGCGCTGCTCGCCTCGCAGGGGGTGCGCTGCGATCTGATCGACCCCAGGACCCTCGTTCCCCTGGATGTCGGCACGATCGCAGAGTCGGTGCGCCGCACCGGCCGCCTGGTGTTCGTCGACGACGGGCCGCGGTCGGGTGCACCCGCCCAGATCCTGTCCGCGCTGTACGACGTGGAGGGGGTGGCCGCGCGACTGGGCGGCAGGGTCGAGTTCGTGTGCTGCCCCGACGTGCCGGTGCCGTCGACCCCGGCGCTGGAACAGCACACGTGGCCGCTCGAGCAGGACGTGGTGGACGCCGCGCTGAAGCTGCTGAAGGCCGACCGGTGAGTTGGGCGGAGGTGGCCCCGACCGCCGCTCCGGCGGCCGCCGTCGTGGACACCCGGTCGCGGGCGGCGCCGGTGCACCGCCTGGAACGGGGCTCGGCGTTCGCCGTGCGGGCCGAGGCCGCGCGTCTTGAGAGGGCGGGCCAGGACGTGGTGCACCTGGAGCTGGGGGAGCCGGACTGGCAGCCACCGCCCGCAGTGATCGACGCGTTCCCGGCCGCCCTCGCCGATGGTGGCCGGCGGTACACGGAGGCGGCCGGAGAGCTTGACGTACGCCTGCAAGTCGCGGCCAGTTATTCGGAGTTGATGGGCTCGCGGGTCGACCCCGGTCGCGTCGTGCTGATGCCGGGCAGCAACATGGTGCTCTACCTCACGCTGCTGGCCGTCGCGGGGCACGGGGACGAGGTGCTGTTGCCGGATCCGGGATTCCCGCCGTACGCGGAACTGATCCGGCTCGCGGGCGCGGTTCCCGTGCCCTATCCGTTGCGTCGTGAGGCGGGCTTCCTGCCCGACGCGGACGAGATCGGTTCCCTGGTCACCAGGCGCACCCGGCTGATCATCGTCAACTCCCCGCACAATCCGACGGGTTCGGTGATTCCCGGCGCACTGGTCGAGGAGATCATGCAGGTCGTCGACCGCCACGGACTGTACGTGGTCTTCGACGAGGCCTACCGGGAGTTCAAACCCGGCGGCGGCCGGCCGTCCCTGCACGGGGACCGTGCGGAGCACCCGCGGGCGATCTTCATGGAGTCCCTGTCCAAGAGCCACTCCATGTGTGGCTGGCGGGCCGGGATCGCCATCACCGCGCCGGAGCTGGCCAAGGACCTGGCGGACCTGATGGTGAACACCACCTGCTGCATGCCGTCCGTGGTCCAGAGGATCATCCCGGCCGCGCTGAACAGCCGGGAGTGGGTCACCGGGCGTGTGGCCGAAGCGGCCCGGCGCAGACGCCTCGTGCACGGCGAACTCGCCACCATGCCCGGAATCCGGTCGGAGGCGGTGGGCGAGGGGTTCTATCTGTTCCCCGACATCAGGGGAACGGGACTGTCGGACCGGGAGTTCTCCCGCCGCCTGCTGGCCGGGGCGGCGGTGTCCGTGGTGCCGGGCGGCACCTATGGCCGGCAGGGCGCCGGGCATGTCCGGATCGCGTGCACGGAGTCGGTCGAGCGGTTGACCGAAGCGATGAGCCGAATGCGAGTCTTCCTGGAAGGAATGGCATGGACACGCTCAATCCCTTAGGTCATCGGAGCCTCAGCGGTCTGGACGAGAGCGGGGCGCTGGGTGAGCCGCATGTGCTTGTCGACGCCGACAACGCCACCCTCGTGCTCCGCGACACCAACGGCCGGGAGCGTACGTGCTCCGATTTCATGTCGGCCTACGCCTCCGTCAACTTCGGCCACCGCAACCGGGAGGTGGAGGAAGCTCTCACCCGCGGGTCGGACCTGGCGGCGCTCTTCTACCCGGAAGAGGCGGAACTTCTCTCCCGGCGGCTGTGCGCCGCGGTCGGCGGCGGCGCGCGAAAGGTTCTGTACCAGGTGGGCGGCAGTTTCGCGGTGTCCACCGCCTTCGCGCTGGCCCGCAGGCGCAGGCCGGGCCGGATCCTGGCCATCGAAGGGGCCTTTCACGGACTGGGCCTGGACGCGCTGGCCGCGACCACCGTGCAGCGGGACATCGCGCTGCAGGACACCGGGCTGTCCGCGCTGCTGTCCACGCAGATCGAGCACCTGCCCGTGGGCTCCTTTCCGGAGACCTGGCAGGACATCTCCGCGGTCATCTACGAACCGGTCCAGGGCGCGAACGGCTATGTGCCGCTCGATGCCGGCTGGCTCGCGGAGCTGGAGGGAAGGGCTCGGAAGAACGGTGTGCTCACCATTTCCGACGAGATCCAGTGCGGATTCCACCGGCACGGCTCGCTGAGTCCGTCACGGGCGTGGGGGCTCGCCCCGGACATCGTCCTGTTCGGGAAGTCCCTGACCAACGGGACGTACCCGCTCTCCGCCGTCGTCTATCAGGACGAGCTGGAGCGGTCCGTCGCCGGGCGGGTCCACCTGGCACACACCTTCCAGACGGCAACTCTCGGATTCCGCGCCGCACTCCGGGTCTTCGGGTACCTGGACAGCAACCCGGTGGCCGGCATGGGTGAGCGCATAGCGGAACTCTTCCGCGACCGGGCCGAGAAGTGGTCGGCCGACGGTCTGGTGCGCGACCTGCACGTCACGGGCCCGGCTCTGTCGTTCGAGCCGGCGAGGGTGGCCGGCAGTGAGGCCGTGCAGACGGCGTTCGACTGCGGAGTGCTGATGCTGTCGGGGGGCGCCCGAGGCCGGCGGATCCGGATTGCGCCCCCTTTGACCACGCCTCTGGAGCAGATCATCGCAGGTCTTGACGTGGTGGGCGGAGCGCTGGCAGGCCGTCGGGCGTGAACCGTCCCACCCCTTGGAGAACTCAGGAGGGCACATGGAAAGCGCCACATTCTACGACGAGCTACGGGGATCCCTGCTGTCGATGCAGCCGGACCAGGAGGACAAGCGGGTCGTACTGGAGGGGCTCGGGCACGATGACAATCTCTTCGATCTCGGTCTGGTCACCTCCTTCTCGGTCATCCGCATGATCGTTTTCATCGAGACGCTGACGGGCTGCTCCCTCGACCTGGCCGAGCACGACATCGAGAACTTCTACACCATGCGCGGCCTGTGGGATCTCGTCCAGGCGGAGGGGGCCACCCGATGACAACCGTGTCCTCGAAGTACAGCGAAGAGCAGATCGCCGCCTTCCGGCGCCGCTTCGCCGAGGTGTCCTGCGCACAACTCGCGGACAGCGCAGCCGAGTTCACCAACCCGCTCGCCCTGCCGCTGGTGGCACGCAACGGCCGGCCCCGGGTGTGCGGACCGGTCTTCCCCGTCACCACGTCGGACGACATGCTGCCCTGCCTCCAGGCCCTGGCCGCTGCCCCCGCGGGCTGGGTGATCTTCATCCACAACGAGATCAGCCCGTCCGAAGGGCTGGCCGGCGACATCTACGTCGCCTCCGCCGAAGTGCAGTGCCTGGGCGGAATCGTGGTGAACGGGGCGGTACGGGACCTCGAGGCCCTCGCCGACATCCCGGTGCCGGTCTTCTCCACCGAGGTGAACTTCGTGTCGGCGAGGACCACCTCCGTACTGGCCGAGGCCGTTCCCGACACGGTGGATGTGGCGGGATGCCGCTTGACCCCCGGGGACTGGATCTTCGGCGACGAGGACGGCTTCCTGCTCCTGCCGGAGAGCCATGTATCGGCCGTTCTCGCCTCGGGCACGGTACTGCGCGTACGGGAGGACCGGCTGCGCCGGACGATGCGCGAGCAGCAGCGGACACTGGCCGATCTCACGGGCCTCGACGAGTTCGTCGCGGGTTCCGGTCCACTCAAGTTCAACCCCTAGCCGAGGAGGCCGCACGTGTCCACCAGCACGAGGGACAGCCTGCGGGGGAACAGGCCCGTCGACGGCATCGACTTCGCGGCGACGGAATTCCAACGGGACCCCTGGCCGTCGTACGACTGGTACCGGGAGCACGAGCCCGTGCATCTGTCGCAGCGCTATGGCGCCTACTTCGTCTTCGGCTACGAACATGTGCGCCGGGTGATGACGTCGCCCGACTTCACCGCCTTCCACCCCTTCCGGGTCAGCCGCCGGGCCTTCGGGCCGACCATGCTCGACCAGGAGGGAGAGCACCACGCACGGCTGAGGTCGGCGGCGGCCGGTCCCTTCCGGCCTCGTACGGCCACGGAGTTCGGCCGCCGCGTGGTGGCGCCGCTGGCCGAACGGATGCTGGACGACCTCCTGAGGCAACGGCGTGGCGACTTCGTCGCCCGGCTCGCCGAGCGGCTGCCCATGGCGGTCGTCTGCCACGTCATGGGCCTCCCCGACGGCGACTCCGGCCGGCTGCGCGACCTGATGCGGCCCCTGGTGGAGTACGTGGATCACGGCACTGTGAGCCTGGAGCAAGTCGTCGCCGCGCGAGGCGAGTTGCGGGAGTACCTGCGTGACGCGCTGCCGGCGGACCCGGGCGCCGACGGCCTGCTGAACGCGCTGGCCGAGAACGGGACTCTCAGTGAGGCCGACGTCGTCAACACCTCCGTACTGCTGCTCGCGGCGGGTACGGAGACCACGGCGGCCGGCATCACCAATCTGCTCAGCCGGGTGGCCGCCGAGCCGGAGGTCTTCCAGCGACTGGGCGAGGACCGCTCCCTGGTCCCCGCGGTCGTGACCGAGACTCTGCGTCACGAGCCTCCTCTCCACGTCACCCTGCGCTTCGCCTCCCGGGATGTGGCACTCGGCGGCGTCGACATCCCCGAAGGCGCGCCGCTCCAAGTGGTGCTCGCCAGCGCGAACCGCGACCCTGCCGTGTACCCGAGTCCGCACGTGTGGGACCCGGAGCGGACGGCCAGGACGCCGCTCACCTTCGGCATGGGACGGCACGTCTGCCTGGGCATGGGACTGGCCCAGCAGGAGCTGGAGATCGTGCTCCACGGCGTGCTGGACCGGGTCGGGGAACTCGAGCTGTCCGGCGGGCCGTTGGCCACGGCTCAGGGCCGCACCTTCCGCGCGGTCCGCGACTCCGAATGCGTCTACCGGCTCCGCTCCGCGAGCGACGCGGGCGGGACGACATGAGTAATGCGGTGAGGG
Source organism: Streptomyces sp. NPDC002809 (assembly GCF_040295435.1). Classification (NCBI taxonomy): domain Bacteria; kingdom Bacillati; phylum Actinomycetota; class Actinomycetes; order Kitasatosporales; family Streptomycetaceae; genus Streptomyces; species Streptomyces sp. NPDC002809. The sequence continues at coordinate 101,860 of NZ_JBEOVJ010000018.1, read as the reverse complement.
CGACATGAGCGACGTGGTGACCTGGCAGGCGCCGACGCCGCTGGCACCGTCCCAGCGCCGGGTGTTCGAGGATCTCCTGTCCTACTGCCTGCCCGGCGACGGAAGGTTCTGGCTGGAGCACACGGAACCCGGGGCGAGGGTGCGTTACGTCGCGGCGCCCGGTCACAGCACGGAGGCGACCGCCGCGCTGCTCGACGAGGCCCACGCGCGGGCGGCGCTGGAGACCGCGCGCGCACCGCACGTGCTGTACGAGTTCGACGGTTCCTCCGGTTCCGGTGGACCTGCGTCGGATGCGACGTGGGTGGGGCCCGGACTGCGCGTCGGCGGAACGGATTCGGCGCGGTTGGTACGTGCGCTGGACACCCTCCTCCTCGGACTGGCGGACGAGGTGGGGGCCATGGAGAGGCTCGTGCCGCACCTGGTGTCCTGGGAGACGCTCCGCCGCACCGGATACACGCGCAACTTCCCCCAGCACCTGACGGCCTGCGCGGTGGTACGGGAGGACTTGCGGGCGCTCGACCGGCTCGCCCAGGCACCGGACGTGGTGGCCGCGGCGGCCGAGCTGACGCCCGCTCCCGTGGCACTGGCACCCGCGGTGTGCATGAACCTGTTCGCCGGACTCGCGGACGGTACGTTGCCCGCCCCCATCACTCTCACCGCCCGCGGCATGTGCGGTCGGTACGAGGCGGGGGCGCGGGCCGTCGCCACTCGCCTGTGGTCCTTCGACATGAGGGAGCTGGTCTTCGTCGGGGACGCCGTCGGTGCCAAGTCGTTCCGCGACACCATGCTGAACGCGGTCGCGGACCTCGCCCGCGACCTGGGTCTGCCGAGCACGCTCACGACGGCCAGCGATCCCTTCTTCACCTCCGAGCGTGCCGACCTGCTGGGATTCCAGTCGGCGCTGAGCCTCAAGCACGAACTGCGCGGACTGCCGGCGGACGGCTCGTCGGCGGTGGCAGTCACCTCCGTCAATCTGCACAAGCAGCATTTCGGGGTCGAGTTCGGCATCACCCTGCCCGACGGCACACCGGCCCACTCCGCCTGTGTGGGGTTCGGCCTGGACCGCTGGGCGGAATGGATACACGGCCACCTCGGCGCCGATCCGGACAACTGGCCCGACGTCCTGCGGGCGGCGATCACCACTCCTGGCAGGCGCCGAACCGACGAAAGGCCCTAGGTGAACCCGTCCGACACGCTCACGGTCGACTTCGACGCCGGACCGGACAAGGAAGGCCCGACGAGCTGGGCCCAGCTCAAGACGTTCCACCGGCGCGCCCGGTACCCGCACGACCGGTACAGCTCCTTCCTCACCCATGCCGCCGAGCTTCCGGTCGCCACGTCACGGAGCGGGGTGGCCGGGGCGGTTGCCGCCCTCCTGGTGGCACACGAGTCCCTGCGCACGGTGTACGCCGACGACGGCCGACGCCAACACGTATCGGGAAAAGGCGTGTTGACGCTCGCGGTGCACGACGTGCCCGACGACGAGGAGGCGCGCGAACGCGTCGTCGAGTCGCTCACTCACAAGCCCTTCGACTTCGCCCGGGAATTCCCCCTCCGAGCGGCGGTCCTGGCGCCCGGAGGCCGCCCGGCCCGGCTGGTCGTCGTCTACTCGCACATCGCGGTGGACGGCGAAGGCCTCCGGATCGTCATCGAGGACCTGCACAACGCGCTGGCCGGACGAGGGGAACACGGCGGTTCCGAAGCCGCGCAGCCGCTCGAACTGGGCCTGGAGCAGCAGTCGCCGGCCTGGCAGGAGCGCAACGCCGCCGCCCTGCGCCACTGGGACAAGGCCATGGAGCGCGTCCCGCAGTCCATGCTCGCCGTGCCGGTGGCCGCCACGGGCGGTGACGCCGACCGCTACGTCTGCGGGGTGCTGGAGTCCCGCGCCGTCGCGGAGGCGCTCCCCGTGATCGCGGCCAGGACCAGGGCGAGCACCTCCGCCGTCATGCTGGCCGCCACCGCCGCAGTACTCGCGCACCGCGCCGGTCTGCCCCGGTGCGCGCTCACCGCGATCGCCGCGAATCGGAACACGCCGGGCACGGCGCGGTACGTCGGCACCATCTCCCAGGACGCGCTGATCCTGCTCACTCCCGGCGACGGGACGTTCGACGCGCTGGTACGGCGGGCCTGGGCGGGGAGTCTCGCGGCGTATCAGCACAGTCAGGTCCATCCGCTGGAGCTCTGGGACCGGATGGAGAAGGCGGGGTCCCGGCGGGGCATCCGCTTCGCCAGGGACTGCGTGTTCAACGACCGCAGCGTGCCGGGCGGCGTCGAGGTGGGTGACCAGGCCGCGCCCGGAGAGGGGTCGACCATCCGAGTGGACCGGGCCACGTTCATGCCGGTCCGGTTCTTTCTGCGCGTCGTGCGCACGGACGGCACGGCAGAGATCGCCCTGTGGTGCGACACCCGCTACCTCCCGGAGCCCGATCTGCGGGCGTTCCTGACCGGAATGGAGAGGCTCCTGGTGGCCGCGGCGAAGGAGGAGGTCCCCCTTGGCCGGCTCGAGGAGATCAGCGGAGTCGTGCCGGTCCCGCGCGGTCCGCAGTGGCAGCGGATCGCCGCCTCGCTGGTCGACGTGGACGCGGTCCGTGGACTCGTCGAGGCCGTGGCGCGCGGGCACGGCTCGGCGGTCTTCGTGACGGAGGCGGCGGACCCGGACGGGGGGGAACTGGTCGCGTACGTGGACGCCTCGGGAACCTCGCTGACACCGCAGGCTCTGCACCTGGCCTGTATGGCTGCCCTGCCCGGCTTCGACGGAGCCATCGCGCCGACCCGTTACGTGCTGTGCGACGGAGCGCCCAGGGACACCGCCGACGAGGCGGCCTGGCTCTCGGTGCCCGTCACGTCCACGGGGGACGGCCGGGCGCTCGCCCCGGCGAGTGAGACCGGAGAGTGAGACCGGCGAGTGCGACGCCGCGCCCCCGGGCGCACGGCAGCACCCACCGCGAACAGCACCCACCGCGATCAGCACCCGATGCGATCGTGGACGGCTCGTTCATCCGGGGGCGTCGACCCGTACGAGGTCGCGGACGGCGGGCACGGCCAACAGCGCCGCGCAGGTGCAGAGGGCCAGCCCGGAGCTCACCAGGAGCACATGGTGCGTTCCGACGACTCCGGAGACGGGGCCCGCGATCAGCTGGCCGACCGGCATCATGGCGACGGAACCGGCGACCTCGTAGGCGGAGATGCGGTTCAGGACGTCGTTGGGCAACTGGGTCTGGATGCTGGTGGCCCACATCACGCTCCAGAAGGCCATGGCGGCGCCTGCCACCGCCCATCCGAGCACGACCGCGGCGAAGGGGACGCGGGCCCCGACCGTCAGCGGCTCCAGGGCGAACCCGAACAACGCGATGGCCCCGGCGCGCAACGGGTGTACCGGCCGGATGCGCAGTGCGAGCAGCCCACCGACCGCCATACCGGCACCGAGACCGGAGTTCACGATGCCGTACGCGCGCTCGCCGTGCTCGGTGATCAGCTCCGCGGCCGCCAGCGGGATCGTCGGACCCCACACGGTGACCATGAAGACCATCCAGATGACGATGACCGACCAGATCCACGTGCGACTGCGGAACTCCTGCCAGCCGCCGGCCAGCCCGGCGAAGAACCCCTTCGGCCGGGTCTTGACGCGGGTGGGGGAGCGCAGGAGCCCCAGACACAGGGCGCTGACCAGGTAGGTGGCGGCGTGCACCGCGAACACCCAGCCCACGGAGGCGACTCCGATCAGCACGCCGGCGAACGCGGGCCCGAGGACGGCCATCACCGACTCCCCGGTGCGGATGACGCCGTTCGCCTTCTGCACGTCGTCGGTGATGCCGGGCACGGTACTGGCGATGCCCGGCTGGAAGAAGGCCGCGCACACGCCGTTGACCGCGCCGATCGCGCAGAGGTGCCACAGGGTGACGTTCCCGGAGAAGAAGAGTGCTGCTGCCGTGGACTGCGTACCGACCCGTACGAGGTCGGCACCGATCATGAGGCGCCGGGCGCCGAAGAGGTCCGCGATCACGCCGCCGAAGATGACGAATCCCGCGAAGCAGGCGGTGTACGCGGCCAGCGCGAGCCCGACTCCCCCCGCGGCGTAGCCGTGCCGGACGAGTCCGGCGGCGAGTGCGACCGGAAGCATCATGTCGCCGAGCCTGGCCATGGTGCGCGCGGTGAAGAACAACGCGAGGTCGGGAGTCCAGAAGCCCTTGGGCCCAAGGGTGTTGTCGGCCGCGCTCCTGGGCGGCCGAAGAGGGCGTGGCGGTGATGACGTCATGGCTCTGTCTTAACAGTGCCGTGGCGGGGCGGGCTGCCGGAGCGAAGGACAGGTGACCCGGGTCACGGAGCGAAGACCTTGCCGGGATTGAAGATGCCGGCCGGGTCCATGGCGTGTTTGACCCGCCGGTGGAGGTCGAGTGCGGCCGGTCCCAACTCATCGGCCAGTCCCCGCATCTTGAGCAGTCCGACACCGTGCTCGCCGGTGACGGTGCCGCCCATGACGATCGCCTCGTCGACGATCTCCGCCAGGGCTTCGTGGCCGCGGCGGCGGCCGTCCTCGTCGCCGCGCGCCACCACCACCATGGGATGCAGATTGCCGTCCCCCGCGTGCGCGAGGCCGGCGATGCGCACACCCCGGTCGCCGGCGATGCGCTCGATGCGCCCGAGCATGTCGGGCACGCGCATACGCGGTACGCAGACGTCCTCGGTGAGCACCGAGCCGAGGCGCTCAAGTGCCGGGTAGACCAGTCGCCGCGCCGCGAACAGGGCCTCGGCCTCGGTTTCGTCGGAAGACTGCGCACTCGACGTCGCGCCCGCCGAACGGAAGGCGCGCAGGACGGTGTCGGCCTCCTCGGCACCGGCCGTCCCCGGGGCGTCGGTCCGGGCGAGGAGCAGTACGTTGCCGCCGTCGGCCAGGCCCATGTTCTTCCACTCGTCCACCGCCTGGAGGCAGTAGCGGTCGACGAGTTCCAGTGCGCTGGGAACCACACCGGAGGCGGTCACGGCGGCGACCGCGCGTCCGGCGGCGGCCAGGTCGTCGAAGTAGCCGAGGACGGTGCGTTCCGGGGAGCGGGCCCCGCGCAGTCGCAGCGTGATTTCGGTGATCAGTCCCAGGGTTCCCTCGGAACCGACCATGAGAGAGGCGAGTTCGTACCCGGCGGAGCTCTTGGCCGTGCGGTGGCCGAGCCGGACCACCTCGCCGCGGCCCACCACGGCTTCCAGCGCCAGCACGTAGTCGCGCGTCACCCCGTACTTCACGCAGCACACGCCGCCCGCGTTGGTGGCGACATTGCCGCCGATGGTCGACCACGGAGAGCTGGCCGGATCGGGTGGATACCACAGTCCCCGCTGTGCGCAGGCGTCCCGCAGTCCGTCGTTGATGACACCGGGCTGCACGACCGCGACGCGTTCGTCCGGGTCGATGCTCAGGATCCCGTTCATCGCCTCGAACGAGACCACCACGCAGCCGGGCACCGCGTTGGCTCCGCCCGAAAGGCCGGTACCCGCACCGCGGGCCACGACGGTGACACCCCGCTCGGCGCAGCTGGAGACCACTGCCGCGACCTCGGCGGTCCCGTGCGGTCGTACGACGGCGGCGGGTACGGAGTAGGGGGCGCCTTCCGCTTCGTCCCGCGCATAGGAGGCGAGGAGGGCGGGGTCGGTGACGACGCGCCCGGGCGGAAGGGCATGCACGATTTCCAGGACCGTTTTCTCCAGGGCTGTTGTGTCCACGCGAGTACGGTATCCGCGGCCCCGGCAACCCTCAATTGTCCTTTGGTACGGCCGGACATGTATGCACCAAAGGCCAATTGAGTTGGTCTTGTCTTGCGGTGAGACTCGCCGGAGCGTCATCCACGAAGGGGGGATTCTCATGGCGGCAGTGATCGAGGGAATCGGGGGATGGCTTCCACCCCGGATTGTCACGAACGAAGATCTGTGCACGACGCTCGACACCACTCACGAATGGATAGAGACCCGGACCGGAATATCTGAGCGGCGCATGGTGTCGAATGGCCTGTCGACCCGTGATCTGGCGGTCGAGGCAGGCGCGAAGGCCTTGAAGTCGGCCGGTAAGGCGACGGTCGACGCCGTCGTTCTCGCGACCACGTCCTTCGACCGGTTGTGCCCCGCGGTGGCGCCGGAGGTCGCGCATCTGCTCGGACTCGGGACAGTTCCTGCCTTCGACCTGACCTCGGCGTGCAGCGGCTTTCTGTACGGGCTCGCAACCAGTAGCGGGCTGATCGCATCGGGCGTGGCCGACCGCGTGCTGTTCATCGGGGCGGAAGCCTTCACCACTCTGGTCAACCCCGAGGACCGCAGTACGGCGCCGATCTTCGGGGACGGCGCGGGTGCGGTGGTGCTCCGCCGGGGCGACGCGGACGAGCAGGGCGCGCTCGGGCCCTTCGACCTCGGCGCCGACGGCGCGCGCGCCGATCTGCTCGCCATCCCCGCAGGCGGTTCGCGCCAGCGCTCGGCTTCGGCGGGACTCGGCCACGCCGAGGTCCCGGCCGAGGACTGGTATCTGCGGATGGAGGGCCGGCCGCTCTTTCAGCAGGCCGTGGAGCGAATGGCCGAGTCGTCGCGGGGCGTGCTGGCCCGCAAGGGGTGGTCGGTCACGGACATCGACTGGTTCGTGGGCCACCAGGCCAACGTCCGCATCGTCAACGCCGTGGCGGACGAGCTGGAACTGGAGAGGAACCGCGTCGCGGTCAATATCGACCGGGTCGGAAACACGCTGTCCGCTTCGGTTCCGCTGTTGTTGAACGACATCGCGCATTCCGGCGCCCTCCGGCCCGGCCACCGCGTGCTGCTGTCCGCGTTCGGTGCCGGCCTTTCCTGGGGATCGACCGTGCTCACCTGGCCGGACATCACGGTCGAGGGTGTGCTGTAGCCCGATCACCGACATTCAAATCAAGCCATGTCTTCCGGGAGGAAAAGAATGAGCTCTGTCCAGGATTCTGTCATCGAGGTATTCGTCAGCAGGTTCGACATCGACAAGGATTCGATCTCGCCCAGCGCGACCTTCGACGATCTGGGCCTCGACTCGCTTTCTCAGCTCGAACTCGCGACCGCTGTGAAGAAGCGGCTCGGAGTGGAGATCTCGGACGAGGAACTCTCCGAGATCTCCGTGGTCGCCGACCTGGTCTCCCTGGTCGAGGAGAAGGGCGTGAATGCCCGATGACCCCTTTCGCCGCCGCGATCACAGGAATCGGCCTGGTGACGCCGGCCGGGACGGGGGTCGAGGAGAACTGGCGGAACGTCCTCACGGCGAAGAGGACGGCCGCCCGTGATCCCGGACTGACGGGCCTTCCCGTGGACATCGCATGCCGCGTACCGGACTTCTCCCCGGCGCGCAGCGGGCTGCGCAACGCCTGGCAGTTCGACAGGTACGCGCAGTTCGCCATCGTGGCCGCGCGCGAAGCCCTGGCGGATGCCGGGCACGAGCCGGGCGCTTGGGCGGACAGCGCCCGAGTGGCCGTGGTGATCGGATCGGGTGCAGGCGGTACGGCGACACTCGAGGCCCAGCACAGGATCCTGCTGCAGGAAGGACCTTCGGAGGTCTCGGCCCTGACGCTGCCCATGGGGCTGCTCAACATGGCGGCCGGCCAGCTGGCGATCGACGTCGGCGCCAACGGTCCGTGCCTGGCGCCTTGTTCGGCGTGCGCCTCCGGTGCCAGCGCCATCGGGATCGGGCGCGAGATGCTGCGGACCGGTGTCGCCGACATCGTCATCGCCGGTGGCGCGGAGGCTCCCGTCACGCCCTTGTACGCGTCGACGTTCGCCCGCATGCGCGCGCTTTCGCGCCGGACGGACACACCGGAGACGGCGTCACGGCCCTTCGACGGGACACGGGACGGGTTCGTCCTCGGGGAGGGTGCCGGAGTGGTCGTCCTGGAGTCCGAGGAGCACGCCCGGGCGCGCGGGGCGCGTACGTACGGCAAGGTGATCGGCTACGGCGCTTCGGCCGATGCGCATCACGTGACGTCCCCGCACCCTGAGGGGCGGGGCGCGGAACTGGCGGTGCGCGCGGCGCTCGCCGATGCCGCCGTGAGCGGATCCGACGTGCGGTACGTCAACGCGCACGGCACGTCCACTCCGCTCAACGACGTCATCGAGGCCGGTGTCATCCGCCGCGTGATCGGCCCCGGCGCCGCGGTCAGCTCCACGAAGGGCGTCACCGGCCACCCGCTCGGCGCGGCGGGCGCCATCGAGGCGGCCTTCGCCGCGCTCGCCGCGTACCACGGGCTCATGCCGCCGACGGCGAACCTCGAGGATCCGGACTCCCGTATCGACGTGGACCTCGTCCACAAGGAGCCACGCGCGGGCTCCGTCGACATCGCGCTGAGCAATTCCTTCGGCTTCGGCGGCCAGAACACGGCTCTGCTGATCGCCCCTTGACCTCGAAGCCCCCACCGACCACGCATATGAGGAGACCGAGACGCGATGACCAGCACCACAGTTTCGGGCCCGGCCGAATCCGGCGAGGACGACACCGCCCGGGCAGAGCTGACCCGGTTGCTCTTCGACGGCGCCTACGAGGACGTGCACGCCGACATCCGGGCGCTGTTGCTGGACCCGGTCTTCGACGCCCGTGACGGACTGAGCCTGCCCGAGGCGGGGCGCCTGAGCTACGAGCGCTCCCGCTTCGTCCACGGGCGCATCGAGCGGCCGCTGGAGATCCTGAAGAACCCACGCCGACTGTTCGCCCTGGCCGAATGGCCCGCCCTGCTGGACGTGTCGACGTTCTCCCTGCTGATGGTCCACTACAACCTCTGCCTGGGCACTGTGGCGGAGCACGGCGGCGACCGGGAGGACCTGAAGGACTACCTCGAGGAGCTCGACAGCCTGGAGTCCTTCGGCCCGTACATGGCCACGGAACTCGGCTACGGCAACAACGTGGCGGCCCTGCGCACGGAAGCGGTCTACGACCGCAATACCGAGACCTTCGTGATCGACACACCTGACCCGCTCGCACAGAAGTACATGTCGTACAGCGGTTTCCAGGATGTCCCGAAGGTCGCGGTGGTACTGGCCAGGCTGAAGGCCGAAGGAAAGGACCACGGCGTCTACCCCTTCGTCGTCCGCATCAGCGATGCGGCGGGCCTGTGCGAAGGCATCCACGCCGTGCCCTGCCCGGAGAAGCCCGTGCAGGGTCTCGACAACGGCCTGACCCGGTTCGAGCAGGTGCGCGTGGAGCGCCGCAACCTGCTCCTCGGCGACATGGGCGAGTTCACGCGGGACGGTGCCTTCAGGCCGGCCGCGGGCAATCAGCGCAAGCGGTTCCTGAAGGCGATGAGCCGTATACAGCCCGGCAGGCTCTGTGTGTCCGGCGCGGCCGTGGGAGCGGGCCGGGCGAGCGTGTACATCGCCCTGAGGTACGCCGCGCAGCGGCTCACCAACGCCCCCGGCCGCAACGACATGCCCGTCCTCGAATACCGAAGCCACCAGCTGTCCCTCTTCACACAGCTGGCCAAGGTCTACGCGATGACCTTCCTGCTCAACCACGCCAAGCGGCGTTACGTGAGCGAGGCCGGCGAGGTCTCGGCCGAGCTCAACGTGCTGATCGCCCTCACGAAGACCCTCACCACCTGGGAGATGACGGAGACCGTCGCCGTCTGCCGCGAACGCTGCGGAGCCCAGGGCATCTTCAGCGCCAACCGGATGGCGGACTACGGCTCCCTGCTCCAGGGCCTGGTCACCGCGGAGGGCGACAACCAGGTGCTGCTCGCGACCACCGCGGGCCAGATGCTCGCCCGACCGGCCGCCGGGACCGGGACCGCCGCGGAGCGCCGGGCCGAACGTGGTCCCGACGGCCTCCTGGACCTGGGCCTGCTGGCGGGGATCCTGGGCGAGAGGGAGCGGTCGCTGCACGAGGAGGGCCGCGCCCGGATGACGGACGGCGACGACCGCACGTACTTCGAAGCGTGGAACAGCACCATGAACTCCGCGCTGGCCATGGCCCGTACCCAGGCCGTACGGGTCACGCTCGGCTGCTTCACCGACGCCGTCGCCGAGGCGCACGAGCCGTCCGTCCGTGCCGCCCTGCACGAGCTGGCCCTGCTCTACGCACTGACCGAGCTCCAGCGCGATGCGGGCTGGTACCTGGCGCAAGGCGCGCTGACCGCTCACGAGGTGCGGGCGCTGCCCGCTCTGATCGACGAGACGTGCACACGCGTACTCCCGCACACGGCGCTGCTCATCGACGGCTTCCGGCTGTCGCCCGAGCTGCTCCGCTCCCCGATAGCCGCGGACGACTACGTCTCCGCCTTCCAGGCACTCACCGGGGCCGGCCCCTTCGCCGCCGCGACAGGAGAGAGGTGACCATGGCCCGGCACGTGTACCACTGCCCGCTGCGCTGGGCGGACATGGACGTCTACGGAATCGTCAACAACGTCAACTTCCTCCGGTATCTGGAGGAGGCCCGCGTCGACTTCGTCTTCCGCATGGCCCCGACCGAGGGCGACGCCTTCTTCAGGGACGGTTCCGTGGTGGTGAGCCACGAGATCTCGTACAAGCGGCAGCTGGTTCACCGGCACGAGCCGGTCGAGATCGAGATGTGGGTGTCGCGGCTCCAGTCGGCCACGGTCGCCGTCGACTACGACGTCAAGGACGGCGACACCGTGTACGCGTCCGCCTCGACGGTCATGGCTCCCTTCGACTACAAGGCAGGACGCCCACGCCGGCTCACCGAAGCGGAGTTCAACTTCTTCGCGAAGTTCCTCGAAGAGGAGGAGTGAATGCGCCTGCTGCGGATCGGACCGGCGGGGCAGGAGCGCCCGTGTGCCGTCCACACGGACGGCACGGTGCGCGATCTGTCGGCATGGGTTCCCGACTGGAGCGGCAGCGCACTCGACCCCTGCCGGCTGCGTGAACTCGGCGAACGCCTGGCACACGAGGGTCCGGGGCTGCCCGTCGCCGGGCCGGACGAGCGGGTCGGCCCGCCCGTGCGGCCCGGCGGACATGTGCTGTCCATCGGCCTGAACTACCGGGCGCACGCGCTGGAGGCCGGGATGGAGGTGCCGGATGAGCCCTACGTGTCCAGCAAGGCGCCTTCGACGGTGGTCGGGCCCTTCGACGGCCTCGTCATTCCGCCAGGCAGCCGCAAGACGGACTGGGAGGTGGAACTCGCCGTGATCATCGGGCGACGTGCCCAGTACCTTGCCGACCCGGACCGTGCCCTCGACCACGTCGCCGGATTCTGCACCGCCAACGACGTCTCGGAGCGTGGCTGGCTGCTGGAGCGGGGCGGGCAGTGGATCAAGGGCAAGTCGTTCGAGACCTTCACCCCGCTGGGGCCGCACCTGGTGACCCCGGACGAGGTGGGCGATCTGCGGTCGCTGAGGCTCACCTGTCATGTGAACGGCCGGCGGATGCAGGACGGCCACTCCGGTGACATGGTCTTCGACGTCGCCCATCTCATCTGGTACCTCAGTCAGTTCCTGGTGCTTCAGCCGGGAGACGTGGTGCTGACCGGTTCGCCCGCAGGCATCTCCCTGGCCCGGCCCGACGTGGACTTCCTGCGCCCCGGAGACCTCCTTGAGGTGGAGGTGGCAGGGCTCGGCGCACAACGCCAGCGATGCCGCGCCTTCGGCAGCGAGAAGAAGGCCGTCACCGTCCCCGGCACGCTGCCGGCCTCGGAAGGAGACAGCTGGTGATGCCCCCTCGGACCCGGACCCACGACGATCAGACGGTACCCGGTGACGCCCTGAGCCGCCTGGCCGAACTGCGGGAGATCAAGCGGTCGGCGCGTCGCGGACCGAGCGAGCGGGCCACCGAGGCCCAGCACGCCAAGGGCAAACTCACGGCGCGGGAGCGGATCGAGCTGCTGCTGGACCCAGGATCGTTCACCGAGGTGGAGGCCCTGCGCCGCCACCGCGCCACGGGATTCGGCCTTGAGGCGAAGAGGCCGCACACGGATGGCGTGGTCACGGGGTGGGGCTCCGTGGAGGGCCGGACCGTCTTCGTGTACGCCCACGACTTCCGCATCTTCGGCGGTGCGCTGGGTGAGGCGCACGCCGAGAAGATCCACAAGATCATGGACATGGCCGTGGCGGCCGGCGCGCCACTCGTCTCCCTCAACGACGGTGCGGGCGCCCGCATCCAGGAGGGCGTCGGCGCGCTCGCGGGCTACGGCGGAATCTTCCGCCGCAACGCCCGCGCCTCGGGCGTCATTCCGCAGATCTCGGTGATCCTGGGCCCGTGCGCCGGAGGGGCCGCGTACGCCCCGGCTCTGACCGACTTCGTCTTCATGGTCCGCGACACGTCGCAGATGTTCATCACCGGGCCCGACGTGGTCAGGGCGGTCACCGGCGAGGAGGTCACGCAGAACGGGCTCGGTGGCGCGGACGTGCACGCCGGGACATCGGGCGTCGCGCACTTCGCGTTCGCCGACGAGGCGACGTGCCTCGCCGAGGTGCGCTATCTGCTGTCGCTGCTGCCTTCCAACAACAGGGAGACACCCCCCGTCTGCCCGACGGCCGACCCTCCTGACCGTCGCTGCGAGGACCTGCTCCGCATCGTCCCGACCGACGGGAAGATGCCTTACGACATGCGGGAGGTCATCGAAGGGATCGTCGACGACGGCGAGTTCCTTGAGGTCCACGAGCGCTGGGCGCCCAACGTGATCTGCGCTCTGGCACGACTCGACGGCCGGACGGTCGGAATCGTGGCCAGTCAACCACTGCGCCTCGCCGGGGTGTTGGACATCAAGGCGTCGGAGAAGGCCGCACGCTTCGTGCAGATGTGTGACGCCTTCGACATTCCGCTCGTCACGTTGCTCGACGTGCCGGGCTTCCTGCCCGGTGTGGCCCAGGAGCACGACGGCATCATCCGGCACGGCGCCAAACTGCTCTACGCGTACTGCACCGCCACCGTGCCCCGCGTCCAGCTGATTCTGCGCAAGGCCTACGGAGGGGCGTACATCGTGATGGACTCCCGTTCCATCGGGGCCGACCTGTCCTTCGCCTGGCCGACCAACGAGATAGCCGTGATGGGCGCGGAAGGCGCCGCCAACGTCGTCTTCCGCCGGCGCATCGCCGAGGCCGAGGACCCCGAGGCGGTACGCGAGCAAGTCGTCAAGGAGTACAAGGCGGAGCTCATGCATCCGTACTACGCGGCGGAGCGCGGCCTCGTCGACGACGTCATCGATCCCGCCGACACCCGCGTCACCCTCGTGCGCGCGCTGACGATGCTGCGCGCCAAGTGCGGTGAGCAACCGGCGCGCAAGCACGGCAACCCACCCGTCTGAACCCCCAGCCCACCCCGTCCCCGAGGAGCCCCATGCCGGTCGAGTTCACCCACCAGCCCGCCGTCCCGACCCCGGACTCCGAGCGGGAGCGGCTGATGGCCGACCCCGCCTTCGGCGACGTGTTCACCGATCACATGGTGACGATCAAGTGGGCGGAGGAACGCGGCTGGTACGACGCCCGGGTCGAGCCGTACGGCCCGATCGCCCTCGAGCCCTCCGCCCAGGTCTTCCACTACGGACAGACGATCTTCGAGGGCATGAAGGCGTACCGCCGCCCGGACGCGTCGGTGGTGTCGTTCCGGCCCTACGAGAATGCCGCGCGGCTGAACTCCTCCTGCCGGCGGATGGCGATGCCGCCTCTCCCCGAGGACACCTACGTCGAAGCCCTGGAGCGGTTGGTCGCCGCCGACCAGAAGTGGGTTCCCCGCCGGGCCGGGCACAGCCTGTACCTGCGGCCCTTCGTGATCGCGACGCAACGGTCCATCGGCTTCTACCAGCCGTCCACCGAGTACCTGTTCGTGGTGATCGCGTCGCCGGCGGCCGCCTACTTCAAGGCCGGACCCCGGCCCGTCTCCGTGTGGGTGCCGAGCGAGCACGTCCGGGCGGCGCCGGGTGGCACGGGTGCCGCGAAGTGCGGCGGCAACTACGCGGGGACGCTGTTGGCCATGGAGGAGGCCAGGCAGCAGGGATGCGAACAGGTGGTGTGGCTGGACGCGGTGGAGCGCCGCTGGGTGGAGGAGATGGGTACCAGCAACCTCTTCTTCGTCTACGGAAGCCGGCTGGTCACACCCGAGCTGACCGGCACACTGCTGCCGGGCGTCACCAGGGACTCCCTGCTGACCCTGGCAGGAGATCTCGGGTACAGGGCGGAGGAGGGGCGGATCAGCATCGATCAGTGGCGCGCGGACGCGGAAGCCGGAGCGCTCACCGAGGTGTTCTCCTGCGGCACCTCGTCGATGATCACCCCCGTGAGCCGGGTCAGGAGCGCCGACGGCCAGTGGACGGTGGGCGACGGCGAGGCCGGGCCCGTCACCGTACGGCTGAGGGAAGAGCTCATGGGCATCCAGGCCGGCGAGCGCCCCGACCCGTACGGCTGGGTCCACAAGCTCGCCTGAGCACCGCTCCTGCCGCACGCAGACACGATCAGAGGGAGGGAATTCGGTGAGCCGATCGGTACTCGTCACCGGAGGGAATCGGGGCATCGGCCACGCGGTCGCGCGGGCCTTCGCGGAAGCCGGCGAGCGGGTGGCGGTCACCCACCGGTCCGGCGAGCCGCCTCGTGACCTCGTGGACGCGGGCTGTCTCGCGGTGCGCTGCGATGTCACGGACAGCGAGCAGGTCGAGATGGCGTTCAAGGACATCGAGGAGCGGCACGGTCCCGTCGACGTGCTGATCGCCAACGCCGGCATCACGCGGGACAACCTGCTGCTGCGCATGCCGGAGGCCGACCTCGGGGCAGTGCTCGAGACGAACCTCGTCGGAACCTTCCGTGTCCTCAAACGGGCCACGGCGGGCATGCTGCAGGCACGCAGGGGGCGGGTCGTCCTGGTCTCGTCCGTAGTCGGTCTGCACGGCTCCGCCGGGCAGACCAACTACGCGGCCTCCAAAGCGGGTTTGGTGGGCCTGGCTCGTTCCTACGCCCGCGAGATGGGCCCGCGCGGCATCACCTGCAACGTCGTCGCCCCCGGCTTCGTCGACACCGACATGACCCGGGCTCTGACGGCAAGGCAGCGCGACGCCGCTCTCGCGAAGATCCCGCTGGCGCGCCTGGCCACGCCGGAGGAGGTCGCGGCGACGATACGGTTCCTGACCTCGGACGAGGCCTCGTACATCACCGGGGCCGTCGTCCCCGTGGACGGCGGCATGGGGATGGGGCACTGAACCCTGCGGGCCCCTACACGTGCTCGCTGACCAGTACGGCCCAGGTGCCCGGCTCCAGCGCGCGGAACACATGGGGCAGATCGGCCGGGTAGGTGATGGCGTCACCGGGGCCCAGTTCCACGGCGTCGTCGGCGGGCCCCACCAGCGCTCGGCCGGCGCCCAGCACCACGTGCTCCATGACTCCCGGCATGTGCGGATCCGACGTGCGCTGGTGTCCCGGCTCGGCGGTGACGCGGTAGACGTCGCGTCGCGCGCCGGGCGGGCAGGCCGACAGAAGCACCGCGTGGTAGTCGGCCTGGGTGGAGGAGACGGCAGCGCCCTCTCCGGCCCTGATCACGTGGACCTGGGGCTGGCGGGGTTCGACCAGCCGGGAGAACGGCGTGTCCAGTGCGACGCACAGCGCCCAGAGAGTCTCCAGGCTGGGGTTTCCCGAGCCCGATTCCAGTTGGGAGAGGGTGGATTTGGCGATCCCGGCCCGCTGTGCGACCTCGCTGAGGCTCAGGCCGGCGCGGTTGCGTTCACGGCGCAGGGCGGCGGCGATGGCCTCCAGCGGGGGCTTCGTGGAGTCGGCTGCTGTCGGGGGTGTCTTCATTGTCGTTCGCTCCACCGGTCGAGTGTTCGCCTTGACGAACGACCGTCGTGGCGTTCATTATGAGTTCCATGCGTTCGTTATGGAGAACTCTAGAGCGCGAAGTGCTGCGGGACGTGGCATTGGTGTGTCTGGCGGTCGGTGTCATCGGTCTGTCCTACGGCGCGATCGCGGTGGCATCCGGGTTTCCTCTGTGGGCACCGGTCCTGCTGGGGGTGCTCGTCGTCGCCGCGTCCTCGGAGTTCCTGTTCATCGGGATCATCGCTGCCGGCGGCAGCCCCGTCGCGGCCGTTCTGGCGGGGCTGCTCGTCAACGCCCGGCACCTTCCCTTCGGACTGGCGATTCCGGAGGTCATCGGCCGCGGCTGGAGCCGGATCCTCAGCACCCACCTGATGAATGACGAGACAGTCGTCTTCGCCCTGGCGCAGAAGGACCTGCCCGCCAAGCGTGCCGCGTACCGGCTGTGCGGACTCGGCATCCTGGTGTGCTGGCCGCTCGGCGCCCTCCTGGGCGGCATGGCCGGCTCGGTGATCAAGGACACGGACTCCCTCGGCCTGGACGCCATGTTCCCGGCGGTCATCCTGGCGCTGATCCTGCCGGCCCTGCGAGACCGGAAGACCCGGCACGCGGCACTCGCCGGTTCCGCGCTCGCCCTGGTCGCGACACCGTTTCTGCCGGTCGGGCTGCCCGTCCTGCTGGCGCTGGCCGGTCTCGTCCTGGCGACCGGGCGGGTACGAGAGGAAGAAGGCGCGCGATGACGAACACTCCGTTGCTGGTGGGGGCGATGCTCGTGCTGGCCGTCGGTACGTACGCATTCCGTCTGGCGGGCCCGGCCCTGCGCTCCAGGGTCGCGTTCCCGCCAGCGGTGGAG
The DNA here is from genome assembly GCF_040295435.1 of Streptomyces sp. NPDC002809. Classification (NCBI taxonomy): domain Bacteria; kingdom Bacillati; phylum Actinomycetota; class Actinomycetes; order Kitasatosporales; family Streptomycetaceae; genus Streptomyces; species Streptomyces sp. NPDC002809. The sequence continues at coordinate 85,294 of NZ_JBEOVJ010000018.1, read as the reverse complement.
AAGCTCATGGAGCGTTCCGCGGTGGTGCTGCTCGCCGCGCTCGTCGCCACCACCGCGCTGTTCGAGGCCCATGAGTGGGTGGGGGTGGCCCGCCCGATCGGAGTGCTGGTAGGAGGGCTTCTCGCCTGGCGCAAGGTGCCGTTCGTCGTGGTGGTCCTGGCAGCCGCCGCATCCACGGCCCTGCTGCGGCTGGTGGGCGTCGCCTGAGCGTGCACGGTGGCCGTCCGGGTGCGCGGAAGGCGGGCATCCGCCGGATCAGCCGTGTCCGCGGGTGTGCACGAGGGGCGTGGAGCACGGAGGCGAGGGCAGCACGGGCGAGGTGCGGTTGCTGATGTGCACCGCCCAGGCGAAGGCGACGATCCCCGCCTGCAGGCGGGACTCCACGTCGAGCTTGGCCAGCACCTGCGCCACGTGGGCCTTCACCGTCCGTTCGGTGACCTTCAGGAAATTCGAGATCGAACGGTTCGAAGCACCCTCGGCCAGGAGACAGAAGACCTCGAACTCACGTCGCGACAGGGCCGAGACCTTCTCGAACAAGGTCCCCCACATATGGTCGGGCTCCGCGGCGCACGGCCCTCGGCCGGTGCTGTGCGCAGGAATCAGGGCAGCTTGCGTGGCGATTACGGACTCCTGTCGTGTGAGTCGGCCGGGGCGGCCATGGCCGGACCGCACACCCTGGCGCGCACCGGTCCGGTGCTCCGGGGTGCCAGGGTGTTCGGTGCCGGGCCGGCGGCCGTGGTTCAGCTGGGCCTGAGCACGCGATGGATCTCGGCCCAGTTCTCGGCGAGCAGATCGAGGTAGGTCGTGAAGCCCTTCTCCAGTTGCCCGACGTCCTCCAGCGAGCCGCAGGCCCTGGCGGCGGTCGACAGGGAGTGGACCTTGTGTTCCTTCTCCGTGGCCCCTATGTGCAGATAGAAGAACTCACACTGTTCGTGGAACTCCTCGAACCCGTAGTGGCGGCGGTAGTTGCGCACGCCCTCGTACAGGCTGACCAGCTGCGGATACGCGTGCCACTCCTGGGCGAGCAGGGCGCCGCAGACCTCCTGCGGATACGAGCTGCTGAACACCTTCTCGCTCTCCTCGACGAGGCGCAGTGTCGACGGCAGCACCGGGGCCTTCACCGTGTCCAGGTCGACGGCGTGGCCGCGCATCCGGCTCAGCAGGTTCTCCAGGAAGTCGCGCAGTATCACCGAGTGCGCCTTGGCGGGATCTCCGTGACCCATCTCGTCATAGAGGTTCTCCACCGTCTCGGCACGTGCGGTGATGTCCTCCATGTGCAGAAAAGCCAGCGCGATGCGGATCGGGGTGCGTCGCACGCGCTCGTAGAAGTTCTTGGCGACGAGCTCCACCTCGTCGGCCGTGAGTTCTTCGGCGATCCACATGTCGTAGAAGGCGTTCTTCACGGCGGGGTGCTCGGCGCATCCGTGTGCCAGGGCCTGGATGCGGCTGTGCGCCTCGTCGAGCGAGAGCTGAGACGGCTGATCCGAAATGACGGTCACATCTGCTCCGTTACGTTGGGTGTCTGCGTTCCCTGAGTGGTGCGACGGGCTCCCGGTCTGTCGGTCCACGTCCCGGCAGCCCACGTCTCTTCAGTCCACGAGGTGGATGCACAAGGCAGGGCAGGCCTTGGCGCACTGCTCGGCGAGTGCCACCTGGTGCTCGGGCACTTCGGCCAGGCTGCCCTCGCCGCCGGGTTGGTCGAGGACTTCGCCGTCCTGGCGCACGTACGCCAGGAAGCCGTCCCCGATGGCGAACAGATCCGGTGCCTCCTCCTCGCACAGGCCGCTGTTCTGGCACTGGGACTGGTCGATCCACATGCGCATTGACGTCTCCTCTCGGACGGTGGCTTCGCCGATGCCTACGCGTCGTCCCTGCGGATGACCGCGCCGGCCCGGTAGGTCTCCTCCACCACGACCCGGATCCACTCGGCGTAGCGGATGGTGTGTTTGAGTTCGTCGACGGTGAACTCGTCGCGGTCGTCATGGCTCATCCGCACGACTCGGAAGTCGCCGACCATGGACGTCAGTACCTGCTCGGAGCCTTCTGCCAGGCGGTAGCCCAAGGCGAACGAGGCCCGGCCGCCGTGGGAGCAACCGATGCTTTGGTGGCCCCGGTAATGGGCGTCCTCGTTGCGGAACAGCATGTGGCCGCCGTGCTTCTCCACGAACTGGCCCTGCATGCAGCCGGGGCCGTACAGGCTGCGGATCGCCCCGCGCTTCAGCTTCAGCATGCGGGCGCGCACGGTACGCCGCAGTTGCTCGTCGGACGCGTGCCCCAACCGATCGGCGAGGGCGTTCAGTTCGATGCCGTCGCGCAACTGCGTCTCGGTGAAGAACGCCTGACTGGTCGTCATCTCGTGTGGCCGCTCCAGCATGTTGCCCATGGGGCAGGTGACAGTGACGTGGTCCGCGCGCAGCACAGGGTCCTTGAGAGCCGCCGCCATGATCGCGCGGAGCACGGAGGCGCTCTGCGCGTCCAGGGCGACGGCCTTGCGGGTCGCGGCGGTCAGGCGGTCGGAGGCTGACGTGACGTCTCCGGAGCCGGGCAGGGCGCCGAGTGCTTCCTCGACCGGCACCGGGAGCACGCTTCGATCGATGTCCCTGCCCGGGATCACTCCCTCGGTACGGAACCAGGCGCGCCCGTCGATGACCGAGTACAGCTCGTGCGTCTCCTCGACCGGCGCGCGCATGCGCGCCACCCGGAATGCCAGGTCGAGCAGGGCTTGCGGGGCTGACTCGTCCGGATCGAGGACGGACGCGTAGAGCGCGTGGCGCGCGAGCAGAGTGGCGCGCGCCGCCGCAGAGTCCGCCCGGTCCTCGAGCTCGTCGAGTCCGACGGCGGCGGCGTCCAGGGCGAACAGGGTCAGGGCGAGGTCCGCCTCCTCGTCGTCCCATTCCCCGGGGACGCGCTCGCTCAGCGACTCCAGGGCCGAGCGCAGGTCGGCGCGCACCCGGTACTCGCCCCGGTACACCAGCCAGTGGTGGCGGCTGTACACGAGCGGCCGCAGGCACGCGCCTAGGACGCCGGCCAGGCAGTTCGGATCCGGTGACGCACCCACGGCGGCGCGAAATGCCGCCGCCGTGTCGATACCGGCAAGGTGGGTGTTCGACAGGGACACAGACACGGGCATGGCTTCCCCTCGTGGATCTCGCCGTGACAGCAGTCGTGGTGCACAGGAGGGCGGTTCGTCCGGAGCGTCGGGCGGCGGATGCCTCAAGGGGTCCGTCGCCGCGTTGCATGGTCCAGGGCCCGGTGATCAGCTGCGCCGGCCGGCTCGCGCATCGTCACGCGCCGGGTTGGAGCGGCCTGTTGAAGCCGTGCGACGTGACCGTGCTCCGGGTGGGTGACGAAGAGCGCATCACTTCACCGGCCGACTTGCGCGCGCAGCCCCTGAGGCGTGAATCACGCCCACGGCCGACAAGAGAAGAAGTCGGCTTCCGGACCGGCAGTGCGGTGATGCATAACGGGATTTCAGTCCATCGCCACTTGTGGACAGATATGTCGAATCAGTGAGTCAGGGGGCGTTGAATCCATTAAGTAGACTTCACGGTACACGAGTCGCCCGTGGGGTCAGCAAGTGCCATCTCAGTTAATGAGACCGTCGAGTGCGATGTCGAGTTATTCAAGACCTCTAAAGAAACAGAAGTTGTTCGACATCGTTGCTAAAGTGCTTCTCATGAGTAGCGACCGGTCACTGGATGCCATAGACCGCGCAATATTGCTCCAACTGTCCAGAAATGGGCGTCTCACCAACGTTGAGCTTGCGCAGCGTGTGGGCTTGAGCCCCCCGCCCTGCCTGCGAAGGGTCAAGCGTCTGCGTGAGGCGGGTGTGATCGCCGGCTACCGCGCCCGTATCGACCCGGCGGTCATGGGGCGCAACGTCGAGGTCGTCATCGCCGTCGACGTCGGTGGCCGCGACCTCGCCTCACTGGAGGAGTTCGAGCGACAGGTGGCCGCGTACGACGAGGTCATCGAGGTGCGGCGGATGTTCGGGCAGCCCGATTTCTTCATCCGGGTCGCAGTTGAGGACCTTGTGGCATACGAGAAGTTCCTGACCGGCAGGCTCATCGTGCTGCCCGTCGTGACGAGGGTGAACTCGCACCTGACGATGAAGACCGTCAAGTCCGACGACTGAGACGTCAAAGGGATTCGACGGAGGCGGACGGCGCCGAAGGCCGTGGGATCCCGCGCTCGGGGTCGCCGCTGTTGTGGTGATGACGCCTTTGCGGACGGCGAAACAAATCAGCCACCATGGCTTACGCAATGGCTGGTGACCGTGTTGCCCGGAATGGGCGTCGGTTCCGGCGGGGCAGCCTCCGAACCCGCAACTGGGATCTCCGGTTCAGTCGGACCGGTGTTCCTTCCACGCCTATCTGCAATTGGCAATAGGCGTGGAAGCAAGAAATTGGTCTTTTCTGGCGGGGTGGTGCGGCACCCGGCCGGCCCATTCATAGGAATTCCACGGCCTTCGCACAGTTGGACCGGCAGCCTTCACGGCCGCCTCGGCCCCATGGCCCGCTTGAGTCGGGTGGCGCCCTCCTCGTCTCAGGGGGCCGAGCCTTCGGAGATCCCGGGACGCTCCGTCCGGGTGCTCCCATGTCGCTGGGCGAGCCGTTCGAGCAAGCGGGCCTCGACGCCGGCCCACTCCGCGCTCACGACGGAGTACATGGCGGAGTCCCTGAGCCGCCCCTCCTCGCCGGCGGCCCATGACGCCGACCAGTTGCGCAGCACACCCTCGCAGGTGGCGCCGGTCGCCTCGATGGCCCGGCGGGATCGACGGTTGCGGGCGTCGGTCTTGAGATCCACCCGGACCACCCGCAGTTCCTCGAAGGCGTACCGCATCAACAGCAGCTTCGCCTCGGCGTTGATCCCGCTGCCCTGCGCGGAGGCGCCGAGCCAGGTGAATCCGATCTCGACGGCCTGCAGGTCCTTTCGGCCGGGCCAGTACCGCGGCTCCCAGTACGCCGTGCAGCCCACGGCGCGACCGTCGCTCCGCCGGACCAGTGCGAACGGGACGAGTCCGTCCGCCATCCGGCCGAACTGAGCTGCCAGGTAGTCGACCACCTCCCCGGCCCGGGGGACGAGCGTGAAGGTGTAGTTGCTGCGGTCCTCCTCGGCGGCCAGGGCGAGGTCGGCCGCGTGATCGGCTGACAACGGCTCCAACCGGACGAGGGAGCCGGTGAGTACGGGGACATGGAACCACGGCTGCATCACGTCACTCCTCGTCGCTTCCGGCGTCAGGACACCTGGGACCGGCCGACGGGAGTCCACGAGCCGGTGCGTCGGGACGGCGTGGCGTCGGCGGGGCGGTCACCATTCGTTGAGGTGGGACACCGAGCCGAAGTCGACCTCGCCACCGTACCGACCGAGCGCCTCGGACATGCGATCCCCGGCGGCGCGCCCGACGGGGGAGTCGACGCCCAGTTCCGCCGCCAGACCGAAGGCGTGCCTCAGGTCCTTGACCATGTAGTCCAGCTTGAAGCCCGCGGTGAAGTCGCCCACCATGACCCGCTTCGGGTACAGGTTGGCCAGCTGGGCGTTGGCGCCGCCACCGCCGGACGTGATGGCGTCGATGGCCACGGAGACATCGAGCCCGGCTTCGCGCACCATCGCCAGGGCCTCGCCGGAGGCCACCGCGTTCACCGCGACCAGGTAGTTGTTGACCAGCTTGACGGTGAGGCCGGAGCCGACGGGCCCGCAGTGCCGCAGACGTTCCCCGTCGCCCATCGCGGTGAGGACGGGCCGCGCCCGCTCGAGCGCCTCCAGCGGTCCGCCGACCCAGAACGCCAGTGTCCCCTCGCGTACCGCAGCGACTCCGCCTCCGGCCGGGCTGTCCAGGTAGCTCACCCCGTGCCGCTCGGCGCGGGCAGCGAGCCGACGGGCCACCCGGGGCGAGTGCGTCGTCATTTCCAGGAGGACCGAACCCGGCTCGGCCACGGTCAGCACCGCGTCCACCACCGACTCGACCTCGGCGGAGTCCGGCAGGATCGAGCAGATCACCTCCGCGCCTTCGGCCGCCGCTTCGGGCGTGCCGACGGCGTTCCAGCCGGCCGGCAGTCGACCGGGGGCCCGCGAGGAGACCACGACCTCGTGCTCCGCGGCGAGGAGCCGCTCCACCAGGGGTGCCCCCATCAGACCGGGGCCGATGAATCCAACCTTCATGACGAAGTCCCTTCCGTCGGACCGAGCGGTGTCAACGCGGGAAGACGAACGCGTAGGTGCTGCGCAGCGTCGCGATCGTGTCGAAGTCGAGCGAGTCGATCTCGACCTCCGCACCGCGCTGCTGTTCGAGGAAGTCGAGGAAGGCGAGCGTTCCCAGGGAGTCCAGCAAGCCTGCCTCGAAGAGATGGGTGTCGGCGGTCACCAGCGACGTGTCGGCGCCGATCTCCTGCAGGAACTCAAGGGCGTTCTGGACGAATGCGTCCTCGGACGGCATGGACATTCCCCTCAGGTGGTGGCCGGCGCCTCGGTTCGGCGGGTCCGGCCGGAGTTCCGGCCGAGCTTGGTGCGCAGCACTTCGTGGTGCTCACGTCGGGCCCGTAGCGAGAGCGACGCCGTGGAAAGAGTGTCGAAGGCGTGGAACGCACCGGCGAAACAGTGCAGTTCGGTGGGGACACCGGCATCCGCCAACGCCTGCGCGTAGTGCGCGCCCTCGTCCCTCAACGGGTCGAGTTCCGCGGTCATCACATAGGCGTCCGGCAGTTGGGACAGGTCGGTGGCGCGACCGGGAGCGGCATACGGGGACACGGCACCCCGGTGCTCCGCCGGCCCCAGGTAGTGGTTCCACATATGCGTGCAGTTGGGTGCGTCCCATGCGGGCGTATCGGTGAACACCCGCACGGAAGAGGTCCGGAGCCGGTCGTCCATCACGGGGTAGAACAGCATCTGCAGTGCGGGTGCCGGCAGTCCGCCGTCCCGGGCGCGCAGGCACAGAGCCGCTGCGAGGGCACCGCCCGCGCTGGCCCCGGCGATCGCGATCCGTGTGGTCTCCACACCGATCGACGCACCGTCGGAGCACAGCCACCGGTAGGCGGCAACGCAGTCGTCGAGGGCGGCGGGATAGGGATGCTCCGGCGCCAGGCGGTAGTCCACGGCCACCACGGTGCACCCCGTCTCCCGACAGGTCTCCAGGCAGCGAGGGTGCTCGAAGTCGAGGTCGCCCGAGATGAAGGCACCACCGTGCAGGTACATCACGGCGGGTCGAGGGCCCGATTCGGCCTTGGCCCGGTAGGTCCGTACCGCCACCTCGTGGCCCGTGTCGTCGCGCACGACGTGGTCCTCGACGTGGACGGCGGGGTCGGTCGCCGTCCACAGGCCCGCCAGCTGCGCCACTCTGACCCGGCGGGCGGCTTCGCGACGTGCGGCCTGCGCGTCGGCATGGTCGACGCGCCTGTACAGCCGGGCGACCCGGTGCAGGTCGGGGTCGATGCGGTACGCCGTGGACGGCTGCTTGTCCGCGACCGGGCCGCTCGGCAGCCGGGCGGCCGCAGGTTCGCGCAACCCCGCGGGGCCGTTGCCTCGCTCCGGCGTACTCACAACGCCACCTCCGGATCGACGGGGACCGCGCTGATCCTGCCCCCGAGCTCTCCGCGCGGGCCGTCCACGGCCACGGCGGACCCCACGCCGATGTCCGGGCGTACGAACGCGAACCCCAGGCCGCGGTGCAACCGAGGGGCGTAGTTCCCACTGGTGACACGGCCCACCGCGTGGCCGTGCCGGAGCAGTGCGCCGCCTGCGGGCGGGGCCTCGCGGGTGTCCATCACCACGGCACGCAGGACACGATCGAGCCCGCGGCGGGTGCGCGCGATCAGGGCGGCGCGGCCCACGAACTCTGTCCCGAGCGCGACCAACCGTGAACCGCCCGCCTCCATGGGGGAGATGGACGGGCCCAGTTCGTACCCCGGCCTGGGGATGCCGGCCTCCAGACGGTGGGTCTCGCGCATCGCCAGGCCCGCCGGTGTGACCCCCGCGTCGACCAGTCGCCGGTACACGGAGCGTGCGACGGCCACCGGCAGGTCCAGCTCGAAGCCGACCTGCCGCCCGAATCCGGTGGTGGCGATTCGGGCGGGATGCCCGTCCAGCACCACCTCGCACACCGCGGAATGGGGCAGCCCGGCCGGGTCCACCCCCAGAGCGGCCAACTCGTCGGTTGCGCAGGCCCCTTGTAGCGCAAGCAGAACGCGACCGGCTGACACGTCCTCGATGTCGCACGGTCCCGCGGTTCCTTCGGCGTGCGTGTTGCGCAGCGCGTCGAGCACGGCATCGGGCCGGCTCGGCGTGAGGACGAACTCCTCGTCGCGCACCCACCACACCATCAGGTCGTCGACCACGCCGCCGGTGTCGGGTGACAGCAGGAACGTGTACTGGCTGCGGCCCGGCCGAGTGCGCCGCAGGTCATTGGTGAAGGTGCGCTGGACCGCTTCGAAGGCGCCGGCGCCCGATACCCGGACACGCCCCAGACTGGACGAGTCCCACACCACGGACCGTCTGCGGTGGGCCTGGTACTCCTTGAACGCGCCGCCGAACTCGAGCGGAAGCAGCCAGCCGTCGGACTCGGCCATGCGGGCACCGAGCCGCGTGTGCTCGTCGTGCAGCGGAAGCCGGTGAAGGGTCATGGCGCTCCCTGCGGGTGAGGGCCGCGGACGGCGGGCCGAGGGCCGCTCCGGTCCTGATCAGGCCATGTCCGGACCGTTTCGGCCAACAGGGCCGCCGCGGGTGGCAGCAGGGGGTACTCCTGGCCGAGTTGTGTCCGTGCACGGGTGGCTCGCAGCCCCGGGCGGTTGTCGAAGACGAGCGGTTCCTCGGGCAGGGACGCGGCGAGCCGAGCGGTCGATGTGTCCTCGCGCCCCGCTCGGTACACCAGGGAACGCCACTTCGCGTAAGGGACCTCGTCCAGTTCGTACCCGGCCGCGCGCAGCACGTCGACCGCGTCCCGCCAGGGCAGTGCCTCTTCGGACACCAGGTGGTACGCACGGCCGCAGGAGTCCGTGCGGCCGGACAGGGCCACGATGAGCGACGCGACCCAGTCGACGGGACTGAGCCGGACGGAACCGGTCAGATCCGGGACCGCCCCGAGGTGCACACAGCGGCGGAGGATCTGCTCCAGCAGGTCGCTGGGGTTCGAACGGCCCGTGCGGGTGTCCGTCGTGACCCGGCCCGGCCGGAAGACGGTCGCGTTCACACGCGTCTCCTGATGGGCGGTGCTGACGAGACGGTCGGCCGCCCACTTCGACTGTGCGTATCCACCCGCGACCGGATCGACGAGTTCGAAGGGTTCGCCGGTCACGGTGTGCGCCACTGCCGCGAGACTGCCGATGTGGCAGAAGCGGGCGCCCCGGGATTCGCAGAGTGCCAACAGGCTTTCCGTGGCGGCGACATTGGACGGATGGAGCGAGGCGTAGGGGAGGGACATGTTGACCCGGGCACCGCAGTGCACGACCCGCGTCACGTCCTGCCCGAGGTGCTCGTACTCCGCGTTCGACAGCCCCAGACCCGGCTCGTCGAGATCGCCGGAAGCCACCTCCAGTCGCTCGTGGTCGCCTGGCGGCAGCTGGCCGACGGCGGAGCGGAGCCTCCCGGTTCGCTCGTCGCTCGTCGCGCCCCGCACGACGCACCGCACCCGGTCCCCGGCCGCCAGGAAGCGTCCCACCAGCGCTGAGCCGAGGAACCCGGTCGCCCCGGTGAGCAGCGTCACGGACGGAGTGCCGGTCATACGGCGCTCCGAGGGACCGCGGCCGGCCCGGTCATTTCGGTGTGTACGCGTACGGTCGCGTCGGTCTTCTCGGTGTGCACCTGCACGGTCGCGCCGATCCTCTCGGCGTACGCCTGTACGGTCGCTGCGTCCGATGACGGGACCGGAACCTCGTGGCCCAGTTCCCTTCCGATGCGCGCGGCGACATTGACGGCGGCCAGGGAATCACCGCCCAGCGCGTAGAAGCTGTCGTGCAGACCGATCTCGTCGATGTCCAGGACGTCGCTGTACGCCCCCGCCACGATGCGATGCGTCCGGCTCCAGCGGTTCGGCCCGCCCGAGGGGTGTGGCGAGCCGGCGCCCAGGGGCAGCGGCTCGGGGAGGGCCTGGGTGTCCACCTTGCCGTTGGCGTTCACCGGGAAGGCGGACAGGACCGCCCAGTGCGTGGGCACCCATTGCGGCGGATAGAGGGCCTCCACCGCGGACTTCGCCGCATGTGGCTCAGGAGCGGCCTGCGGGCCGTGGAGCAGGAACGCCTCCAGCGTCATCCGGCCGTCCCGCGTCCGGGGCAGTACCAGTGCCTCCTCGACCCCCGGCACCCCCCGCAGAACCTGCTCCACAGCGCTGGGCTCGACGCGATGGCCGCGGATCTTGACCTGGCGGTCGGCGCGGCCGAGGACCGTGGTCACACCATCGGCGTCCATGCGTGCCAGATCACCGGTCCGCAGGAGCCGGGAGCCGTCCGACGCCCATGGATCGGGTATCCAGCGCTGAGCCGTCAGCCCGGGACGGTTGCGGTATCCGCGCCCCAACGACGGCCCGGCCACCAGGAGTTCGCCGACCTCGCCGATCCCGACCGGCTCACCGTCGCTGTCGACGACGTACGCGTCCACATTGTCGATCGGCCGTCCGACGGGCACCCTGCTTCCGACCGTCTCGCTGCCGCCGAGCCAGTGACAGAAGCAGCCGTGCGTCTCGGTGAGCCCGTAGTGGTTGACGACCACTCGCTCGGGCGATCCGGCCATCCACTCCCTGAGCTCACCGGTGAATGTCAACGCCTCGCTGCCCACCATGAGCTGGCGTGCGAGCCCGGTGATCGGGACCCCGCGCGCCGTCATCATGCGGACGTGCGTCGGAGTGAGCTTGAGCAGACCGCCCTGCACCGTCGTCGACAGTTCCAGCAGGGCGTCGGTGGTCGCGCCTTCGGGGACGACGGTGAGGGGCCAGCCCTTCAGGAGGGGCGTGAAAATCGTGGTCAGGGAGCCCAGGAAGAACAGGGACGCGCTCAGGAACGTCGATTCGGCAGGGCGGTGATCGAACGCGTTCCCGCACCACAGCGCGTAGTTGACCAGCTGCCGATGGGTGCCTTCGACGCCCTTGGGCTCGCCGGTCGTGCCTGACGTGTAGAAGACAAAGGCCAGATCGTCCGCGCCGGCCGTGGTCGGCGCGGCCACGGAGGACGGCGCGGTTGCGCGCAGTTGCCGAACCGTCAGCGTGGTGCGGCCCGGGGCCGCGAGCCGATCCGCGAGCTCCTCGGTGGCGATGACGATGCGGGTGCCGGAGTCCCGCAGAATCGCCTCGGTGCGCTCCAGGGGCAGTTCGCACGACAGAGGCAGGTAGGCGCCCCCGGAGTCCAGGACCGAGAGGACGGCGGTCAGCGCGTCCAGGCCGCGGGGCAGCAGAACCGCCACCGGTACCTCACGGTGGCACCCCGCCTCAGCGAGGACGTGAGCCCATGCGGCGGCGGTGTTCAGGAGTTCCCCGCGGGTGATGCGGTCCTTGCCGTGCGTCGCGGCGAGGCGGTCGGCGGGAATGTCCTGCGCCCTCACCAGTGCGGTGACGGAGGTCCCGGGCACCGAGCGGCGTGCCCCGTACGCGACCGCCGTGCCGTCGGGCGGTGCGATGCGGGGCGGGCCGGCAGGGGCCGGGAGGGCAGAAGACGGGGTCTCGGTGCCCGTCCCGTCGATGTGCGCGAGGCACGCCTCGCGGGGCCCGGAGAAATCCGTCGGCCGCCAGCCGCCGGGGAGGTGGCGACCGGCCGGCCAGAGCGAGCGCTGTCCCGCCGAGTTGACCACGACATTGAAAACGGCGTCGTTGAGATTGTCCCAAAGGACCATGCGCACCTCGACTCATGATGGTGCCACCACGGTGACGAGCAAGCGTTCGGCCACGTGGTGGCTCAGGAGGGCCTGCGACGGCGGTCACCATACACGTGCATCCGGACGAATCGGAATGTCGGGAACGCGGTACGGAGACAGAACGCACTTTTCTTCGATGCCGGTCGCACGGATGGGCAACAACATGTTGCGGCCGATGGCTGCGGGGACAGAAAGGTGCGCTCGGCGGACCGGCCGGAGAGGTGTCGACTGTGCATTTCACATTTTGAGATGCTGATTGACGGCGGTTGCGATGTTCTGCATGCTCTACCGGGCCTCCATCGAGCCTGAATCCATGGCCCCGAGGCCGCTGAGTCGTGTGTGGCCTGTTTTGGATATCCTTCGGTCGATTTCACTGGGAGTTCGACATGTCAGTCTCGCGATATCGCTCGGGATCGTATGTCTGCGGGTCTCGCGTATCGGCACTCCGTGACCGGTCTTCTGCGCGTCGGGGCAGAAGCTGACGTGTGTCGCGGGGCCCCGGATCGCGGAGGGCCTCACCGCGAGCCGCCCGCCGGCCGGCGAGATCGCGCCCCGTCTGCACTCTGCCCGCCGACCGGCGAGAACGCCCCCGTCTGCACTCTGCCCGCGACCCCGTCCGTGCGTCCGCCCTTCTGCCCAGCAGCCCTCAGGGCAGCGCGAGCCCGGCGGCGGCTTCATCAGGCAGTGCGGGCTCTGCCTCCACGGCATGGAACAGGCCGGGGCCACCGGAGGCCGGCACTCCGCGACGGGATCCACGCCGAACTTGCACGACTCATCACGCAGGAGGGTCGAAACCTGATGGCCGGGACGGAACGGACCGCGGAACGCGGTGGGGACTGGCGTATCGCCGAGGCGGAGACGGAGCGGGAAATCCGCAGATGTTGGCCCGTGTTCCGTGAGCTGCGCCAGAACATTCCGGACGAAGAGCTGTATGTGGACCGGTGGAGACAGCAGCGGGCCGAGGGGTACAGAATTTCATTCCTGGAGAGAGAAGGGGAGGTTCTGGGAATCGCCGGGTACCGCTTGGTCAACTCCATGGCGTGGGGGCGCATCATCTATCTGGATGACCTCGGAGTCCTGGAGGAGAAGCGGGGTGAAGGCCTGGGGGCGGCACTTCTCGGACATGTAAAGAAAGAGGCGTACGGACTGGGCTGTGAAGCAGTCCATCTGGATACCGGATATCACCGGAAGCGGGCACACAGAACCTATCTCCGCAATGGGTTCGAGCTGGATAGTCACCACCTCACATGGGAGGTTGCCGGAACGTGAGGGAATTACTCAGGCGTCACGAGTACCTTGCCGAGACCCGCCCCGACGACCCCGCCATCAGCTATCGCAACGAGCCGCATGCCGGGCCGACGCTCACCTGGGCCGACCTGTGCGCGCGGGCCGAGAAACTGCGGGAGGTCCTGCTGGACAACGGTGTGCGACGGCACCGGGTCTGTGCCCTGGTCCTGCGCGACCACCCGGACCTCGTCCCCATCCTGCTGGCTCTGTGGCAGCTCGACTCCCCTCCGGTGCTGCTCGACCCCAAGTGGGGACCCCGGCTCAGTGAAGCCGTACTCGCCCACAGCACGCCCGGCCTCCTCATCGAGCCCGGACCCGAGCCGCGCATCCGCCGCATCGGCCCCGACTCCGGTGAACACGCCCCGGCGGACGCGATGTTCATCGGCTACACGTCCGGCAGCACCGGCGATCCGAAGGCCATCGTGTTCACGCACGAACGCCTTCACGAAGGCACGCTCGGCAATGCTTCCGCGTCGGAACGTCTGCACGGCTCCCGTCCACGGCGCATCGGCCGGTCGATGCGGATGTCCGGCTCCGGAGTCATCAACCTGCACCACACCTGGGGCGCCGTACTGGGCGCGTGCGTGGTGGTGCTGCCCGAACTGACCGTCAGGAACGCACGGGACCACTGGGCCCGGCTGGCGGCGCACGACATCGATCAGACCTTCCTCGTCCCGCAGCTGATCGATGTGATCAACCGATTCGCCGCCGACCGTGACACATCCGGTGCCGGTCCGCTCTGCTTCACGGGCAGCGCACCGCTGTCCGCGCGGATACAGGACCGATTCCAGCAACGGTTCGGACTTCCCCTGTTCAATGCGTACGGGCTCTCCGAGACCTCGTCCGCGGCGTTCTTCGGCCGGCGGGGAGGGGACGGACTCGCGACCAACAGCATCGGGGTCCCCGAACGGGCCGAAGCGCGGCTGCGTGACGCGACGGGACGGGTCGTCGAAGGAACGGGGGAGGGCGAGATCGAACTGCGCGGCGCGCAGGTCTTCGGCGGCTACTACCGCAACGAGTCGGCGACGCGGGAGACGCTGGTCGACGGCTGGCTGCGCACCGGCGACATCGCTCGCCGTGACACGGACGGCTTCTACCACCTGGTCGGGCGGAGCAAGGACGTGGTGATGAAGGGCAGTTACGCCATCCACCTGAACGAGGTGGAGGAGGTGGCGTCGGCTCACCCCGATGTCCTGGAGGCCGCCGGAGTGCCCCTGCGCCTTGCCGACAGCAGTGAGGACATCGGTGTCCTGGCCCGGCTCGTGGACGGCGGCGAGGCGAGTGCCGCAACCTTGCTGACCTGGCTCCGAGATGCCCTGGGCGTGCAACGGGCGCCATGCCGTGTGGTGCTGACCACCGAGCCGCTGCCCCGGGGCGGCCAGGACAAGCTGGACCGTCCGCACATTGTCGCGCGCTGGGACGCCCTGCCCGGAGTGCCGCGCAGTCTGCGCAGCTCGTGGCAGGGCACGCACACCACCGGAACGCCCGGCGAAGGGCAGCGATGATCGCCGGGATCACGCACCTGACGATGGAGGCGGACCTGGATCGGGGCGTGGACGCCGCCACGGCATGGGGCCTGGGTCTCCGGTTCCGTGACGAAGTCGCACTGCCGGCCTCCTTCGAGCAGGTCGAGGACGACGCCCACATGCTGCCGCTGGCCCTTCTGGCCGGCCCCGGTCTCCAACTGGAGGTCGTGCAGCACCGCCGGACGTCCGGCGGTCCGGGCGCGTACACCGGCGTCTTCGCGTGCCGTCCCCCGGCCGGTCCGCCGGTACGGGACCGCCCGCGTACCGGTGAACTGCTGCGCCGAGCAGGCCTGGTGAAGGACCCGGTGTGCGTGGCGGTACCCGTGCCGCGCGGCGAGGCCTGGTTCGACGCCTCGGCGGCCGCCGACGGGCTCGCGGGCATCCTGTGTTCCGTGCGGGACGTGCCGCGCGAGGCGGAGTTCTGGAGCGACTTCGCGAGGGCCAAGTGGGTGCGTGTCACGGCCGACGAGGCGTGGGGGCGCCTTCCCTCGCCCCTCCCCGGGAGTTCCGGCGCCATCGTCCTGGAGTCGCGGACCGCCGGCGCGCCCACCCGGGCAGGCGCGGGTCACGCGATGAACGATCGGGGCTTCCCTTCGATGGGTGTCCTGAGCACCGCCGTCGACGCCGACTGTGCCCGGGCGGTCGACGCCGGCGGGGCTCTGCTCGCTGCTCCGATCACCACGGCCGTCGACGGCCGATCGGTCCGCATGGCCCTGTTCGAGACACCGGGAGGCGCTCCGGTCGAACTCCTCTCCGTGGCAGCCGGTCCCCGCCGGCTGAGAAGCGCGGATGCCCCCGGAGCCCTCGGGGGCTCCGACAACGAGTAGCGCGCCGTCCTGTTGAGCCACCACTGACTGGATCGTCCATGGTTCATGCCCTGCGCATCAGAAACCCCCAGGCTGTGACGGGCTTGTGGACTCGGGATTTCCTGCTGTTCTTCGTCGCTCGTTTCGCGTCACTCCTCGGAGACGTGATGCTGCCCGTCGCCATCACGGCCGCCGTGATCGAGTCGGGGTACGGTGCGGAAGGCGTCGGCTACGCGCTCGCGGCGCAGGTGGCACCGTTTGCGGCCCTTCTGATCCTCGGCGGGGTGCTGTCGGACAGGTTCGGCGCCCGCAGGCTGATGGTGATCGCGGACGCGGCCCGGCTGGTGTGCCAGGGGGCGCTTGCCCTGCTGTTCCTCACGGGCCGGCCGGAACTGTGGCAGATCCTTGCGCTGATGGCGCTCACCGGTGCCGGCGGAGCGGTCTTCCAGCCCGGTGTCGCGAGCGTCACGCCGCGGATCGCCCGGGATGTGCAGAAGGCGAACGCCACCCTCGGTGTCGCACAGTCGGTCACCACGGTGGTCGGCCCTTCGCTCGCCGGGCTGCTGCTGGCGTTCGCGTCGCCCGGGTGGGTGGTCGCCTGCGACGGTGCGACCTTCGCGGTGAGCGGGGTGTGCCTGCTCATGGTCCGCTCGGTGTCGATGGCCGGTGCGGGCGGCGGCGCGGCGAAGTCGTTCCGTCTGGACCTGGTCGAGGGGTGGCACGAGTTCCGGGCCAGGACGTGGCTGTGGAGCGTCATCGTGCTCTGGATGGTCCTGCAACTCAGCTCCTGGGGGCCCACGCTCACCCTCGGGTACAGCACGCTGGTGACCGACCACGGGGCTTCGGTGTTCGGTCTGATCATGTCGGCGTTCGGAGTCGGCAACGTGCTCGGCGGCCTGGTGGCGCTGAGGCTTCGCCCCGAGTACCCGCTCAGGGCCGCCACTCTCGCGGTGAGCGTGTACGTCCTGATGCCGCCGGCGGTCGCCTTCGGTCTCTCCGCATCGCTCGTCGCGGTGTGCTTCGCCATCGGTGGCGCAGGCCTGGCGTTCTGGAGCGTCATGTTCCACACGAGCGTGCAGACCCTCATCCCTCAGCACGTCCTGGGACGGGTCCACGCCTACGACGCAGCCGGGTCACTGGTCATGCTGCCGGTCGGGCAGGCGATAGCCGCCCCGGTCGCGGTGGTCCTGGGGACGGTCCCCGTGCTGGTCACGGCCGCGGGCATGGGGCTGGTCGTCTGCGCCCTCCTGCTGGCCGTCCCGGCGGTACGCGATCTCCGAAGAGCCGATGGCTGAAGCCGGCGGACGAGTGTCGAACCCAACGCCGACGACGGGATTTCCGGAACGAGACGAGGAGGATCATGGGCGACGAGCGGACCTTGCTGGAGCTCAATCCGTCGCAGCTGCGCAACCTGCGTAACTGGGCTGCTGCCGACCTGCCGCACAGGGCTCTCAACCTGGAGCTGCGCGTGCGCCACGAAGCGACCGCGGCCGAGGCCCTGGAGGCGCTCGGGGAGCTGATACGCGCACACGAGGGGCTCCGCAGCAGGCTCGCCCGGGACGAGGCGGGCAGGCTGGTCCAAGAGGTCCTGCCGCCCGAGGCGGCCACGTCTGCGACGCGTCTCGCGGAGCTGGTGGAGACGGCCGAGCATCGGGACGACGCCGGGGACGACTGGCAACCCGTCCCGGTGCCGCCCGGACAAGGCGCTCTGAAGGCGGTGCTCTTCACCCGGGCCGCCCACGTCGTCGCGATCAAGCTCACCCTCTCGCACGTCTTCGTGGACGCGCTGGGAGCACAGGTCGTCGCCCGGCATCTGCGGCAGCTCCTCGCCGGGGACGTCGACCCCGGGTTCCGGGCTCCGCGTCAGGCCGGCGCGTTCGCCAGATCGCCCGAGGACCCCGTGATCATGAGGAATACGGAGCATTGGCGGAAGACTCTCGCCAACGCTCCGAGATCGTGCACGTACGGCGCGGTGAGACGGGAGAAGGAAGAGCTCTGCCAGGAGGCGCACGAGCCGCTCGGCCCCCAAGAGGCCGACGGAATGGAACACGCCTGCAAGGAGCTCGGCATCAGCCCGCACACCGCCTGGGTCACCGCCATGAGCGTTGTCGCGAGCCGGCTGTCCGGGAGCCATCGCCAGGTATTCAAAGCCACCTTCGCGAACCGCCTCTGGCCCGCCGACTTCCGAGCCGTCGCGCAACTGGCCCAGCCGGTCTTCGCCTTGATCGACGGGAGCGAGGACGACTCCGTGCGAGAGAGGGCCACGAAGGCCGCTCGCAGCCTGGCGTCGGCGTTTCAGCACGGTATGTACGACGCGAACGCACTCCTGGACTGGCTGAACTCGGAGACGATGTTCAACGGTGCCGCATTCCAGCCGGCCTTCGAGGTCAACTACCTCCCTGCTTTGGGCCACGAGGAGGCGGGAGCCCTCCGTCTGCCGGAGACCGAAGAGGTCCACCTGGCCACCACCGGTGTCGACCCCCACTCGGGGAAACCGGAACTGGTCCTGGTGATACGTCATCTGCCGGAGCCCCATCTGTGGCTCACCGCACGCCGGCCGGTGATCGCGCACCGAGACGCCCCCACCGTGCTGCGGCACTGCCTGGCCGTCATCCGCGCGCTCCGCGATCGCCCGGACGCCGCGCTCTCGGACCTCCCCGTCCCCGCCTTTCCCGAGTCCGGCGGCCTCCTGCGAGGTCACCGCAGCCAGGTGGCGATCGATCTGGGGATGACCCGCTCGCTCGTGGAGTCCGCTCCGGGGGTCGACGCCTGCGAGCTGGACCCCGTGCGCGGCGCCGACGGCACCGTACGGATACGGGCGCGGGTCCGTACGGCGGGACAGCGGGAGCCCGCCCGGCTGCTGGCCTGGCTGCGCGCGGAACAGCCATGGTTCGCAGGGTCCGTGATACCGGACGACCTGGTGATCTGAGTACGTCTCGTTGTTGTTGACAGGGAGAGTGGATGCGGACACGCACATTGATCACCGGTGGTGGCGGATACGTGGGATCAGCCCTGGTGAAGAGGCTTGCCGAGGGCGGCGATCACGACGTCGTCGTCGTGGACAGCGGCCTCACGTCGGGCCGTACGGAGCGGGAGCCCGGTGTCTCGTACGTTCGTGCCGACATCCGTGACTGCGCAGGATGGACCCACGAACTGACCGGAGTGGACAGCGTGGTGCACCTCGCGGCCGTGGTGGGTGACCCGGCGTGCGGCCTGGCACCGCAACTTGCCTGGGAAGTGAACTACTTGGGGACCGTCCGCCTGGCGGAGGCGTGCCGCCGAGCGGGTGTCGGGCGATTCGTGTTCGCCTCGACCTGCAGCAACTACGGGATATCCGGAAGCGATCCGGCCGAAGTCACATCGCCGCTCTATCCGCAGTCGGTGTACGCGGCCTCGAAGGTCCAGGCCGAGCACCATCTCCTGGTGAACCGGGACGAACATTTCACCCCGTTCATCCTGCGCTTCGCCACGCTGTACGGGCTCGCGCCGAGAATGCGGTTCGACCTGGCCGTCAACGTCATGACCGGCGACGCCGTGCACAAGGGAAAGGTGACCGTGCACGGGGGGCGTCAATGGCGGCCGTTCCTGCATGTCCAGGACGCGGCGAGGGCCATCCACCTGGCGCTGGGGGCGGATCGCACGACGATCACCCCGCAGGTCTACAACTGCGGGCCGCTCGCGGACGGACACCGGATCATCGATGTCGCGCGCCTGATCGCCGCAGAGGTGCCCGGAACCGAACTGGTCATGCAGGACACCGTGACCGACCACCGTGACTACCGGGTCGACTTCAGCCGCATCCGCCGCGACCTCGGCTTCCGCGCCGGAATGCGGGTGGTGGACGGAATCCGGGAGATCAAGGGCCGGCTCGACGCAGGGGATTTCAAGGACTACGCGGACGCCCCCTACAGCGACCTCCTGGCGCTGACGGATTCCCTGCACCGCAAGGATCCCGCCAGCGGCTGTCGTACCGACCGGACCTGGCCCCACCTCACCCGGGCCACCACGGCCTGACCGTCTACGGAAGCTGACATGGACTACATCAGGGAATTGCGCAACCGCGTCGGAACACGACCGCTCCTGCTGCCCGGAGCGCTGGTCGTCCTCATCGACGACAAAGGAAGGATCTTGCTCACGCGGCGCACGGACACCGGCGAATGGAGTCTGCCAGGAGGCCATATGGAACCCGGGGAGACCATCACGGACACGGCCTGCCGTGAAGTCCGGGAGGAGATCGGACTCGTCGTGGAAGACCTGACCCTTCTGGGTGTCTTCTCCGGCCCGGAGTTCTACTACCGCTATCCGAACGGCGACGAGATCTACAAGGTCACCCTGGTGTACTCGGCACCGTGTCCGCCAGGCTCCCTCGCGCTCGACGCGGCGGAGGTCAAGGAGGCGGCCTTCTTCCCCGTCGACGCACTGCCGCGGGACATGTTCATTCAGGAACGCCGCATCCTTGCTCGCGTCCTTCCCGTATCGGCAGCCGCAGTTGTCGTTCGCTGACATGTCGTCGGCGGTCCTCGGCGCGACGACGTCGCGTCCGACAGGCACCCCCGCCGCGAGGAAGGAGCGGAGCCATGCGCATCGAACTGGCCTGTGTGCCCGGAGCGCCGGATGTCCCCAACGAAGACCTGGTCGCCGTCTCCCTTCCCTCCTCCGGCGGCGGCGGCTCACTCGTCGTGCTGGACGGCGTGACCCCGCCGGCCGACGGCGACACGGGGTGCGTGCACTCGGTGCCCTGGTTCACCGCCCGCTTCGGCGCCGCGCTGCACGGACTGGTGGGGACGCGGCACGAGCTGCCCCTGGCCGAGTGCCTGGCCGAGGCGATCGAGCAGACAGCGGGCGCACACCGTACGACCTGCGACCTGACGCACGTACACACGCCGCAGACCACCGTCGTCGCGGTGCGCTGGGACCGGGACCGAGTGGAACACCTGGTCCTGTCCGACTCGACGCTGCTGCTCAAGGCGCCGGGCGGAGCGCTGCGCGTGGTGTTCGACAGGCCCGTGCTCGAACTGCCGCCGCCGCTGAGGGCGCTGCGCGACCGGGTGCGGGAGCTGCCGCTCGATTCCCCGGAACAGGAGGTGGCGAGGTGGGAGTACGGGCGGGCGGTGGAGGAACTGCGCAACGTCGAGGGCGGGTTCTTCACCGCAGCGGCCGACCCGGACGTCGCCCGGCGCGCGGTGACCGGAAGCACGCCGCGCGCCGAGGTCGCCACGCTGGCGGCGCTCACCGACGGTGCGACTCGCTGGACGGAGGTCTTCGGGTTCGGCGACTGGGAGGCCCTGCTCGGCCTGCTCCGCAAGGAGGGCCCGCACGAACTCGTCGGGCAGGTGCGGGCGGCGGAGTCGGCCGACCCGCTGAGCCGCCAACACCGGCGCGGCAAAACGCATGACGACGCTTCGGCGATCTATGTGGAGCTGTAGCGACGAGCCCGCTGCCGTTCGGTGCCGGGCGGCGGGTGCGGCCTGTCGCGGGCGCTCCGGGCAGGAGGAGCACCGCCGGGCAGCCCGGCGATGCATGCGACACGGCGAGGCGGCTTGGAGCCGTGCCGTCCTCGACGACGTCCCGGGCCGGTACGGCCCAGGACAGCCGTCCTGACGACGGGAGCCGCTACGGCACGTACTCCGGATCGCCCGATTCCGTGAGTGGCGGCTCGGCCTTCATGTGGGCAGGTGCCAGGGCCCGAAGGGCGTGGTAGCCGACGACGACGATCAATGTCCCCAGTGCGATGCCGCTGAGCTCGAAGTTGTCGGTGAGCGTCAGCCCGACGTTGCCGATTCCCACGATGAGTCCCGCGGCCACGGGCACGAGGTGGAGCGGGTTGGACAGGTCGACGCGGGAGCGGACCCAGATCTGGGCGCCCAGCAGGCCGATCATGCCGTAGAGGATGACGGTGATTCCGCCGAGGACACCGCCGGGGATGGCGGCCACGACGGCACCGAACTTGGGGCAGAGCCCGAAGAGGATCGCGAAGCCGGCGGCGCACCAGTAGGCGGCGGTCGAGTAGACGCGGGTGGCGGCCATGACGCCGATGTTCTCGGCGTACGTGGTCGTGGCGGGGCCGCCGACCGACGTCGACAGCACGGTGGCCGCACCGTCGGCCATGATCGCCGTGCCGAGCTTGTCGTCCAGCGGGTCGCCGGTCATCTCGCCCACGGCCTTGACGTGTCCGGCGTTCTCGGCGATGAGTGCGATGACGACGGGCAGGGCGACGAGAACCGCGGAGAGGGAGAAGCTCGGAGCGTGGAAGGTGGGAAGACCGATCCAGTCGGCCTTGGCCACCCCTGAGAGGTCGAGGCGCCAGTGGTCGACCGATTCGGTGCCTCCGGCGGGGGAGTGGATCTTGCCGAAGACGCGGTCGAGGACCCAGGAGATCAGGTAGCCGAAGGCCAGGCCGAGGAAGATCGCGATGCGGGACCAGAAGCCACGCAGCACGACGAGCGCGAAGCCCGTGAAGAGCATGGTGAGCAGCGCGGTCCACTGGTCCTGGGGCCAGTAGGTGCCCGCGGTGACGGGAGCCAGGTTGAACCCGATGAGCATGACCACCGCGCCGGTGACCACCGGCGGCAGGACGGTGTGGATGACGCGGGCGCCCAGAGCACGAACGGCTGCCCCGCAGAGGAAGAGGACCGCGCCGACGACCAGCAGCGCGCCGGTGAGGGTCGCCGCGTCGCCGCCCTGAGTCTTGATGACGGCGGCCACGCCGATGAACGACAGGCTGCTGCCGAGATAGCTGGGGATGCGGCCACGGGTGATGAGCAGGAAGAGGATGGTGGCCACACCGGATGCCATGACGGCGAGGTTGGCGTCCAGACCCATCAGGATCGGGGCGACGAAACAGGCTCCGATCATGGAGACCACGTGCTGAGCGCCGAGGCCGGCGGTGCGTCCCCAGGTAAGCCGCTCATCCGGTTTCACGACCTCGCCCGGTGCGAGGCTCTTGCCGTCGCCGTGCAGCTTCCAGCCGAAGCCCGCCATGGTCTTGCTCCTTGATGTGTTGCTGGGTGGTGATGAGGCCCGGCCGGTGAGGCCGGACGGCTTCGATCATCGGCGGCACATACGGTCCAGCGGCACGACGCCAGGGCCTGCCGTGAGGTGGGCACCTGCCGGGCGCACCCCCTGCCCCGCGGGGAGGCGCCGCCTGTCCGTCGTCATCATGGGTGTGACGGCGCGACGTACGGGGCACCGGACACCGCGACCGCGTGCCGGGCGCCGAGCCCGAAGGCCCGACGCACGCCGAGGCCGCCCATGGTGCTCCCTGTGTGAAGGTGCGGAGTCCGGTGCTTCGGCGGGCACGGTGCCACCGCGGAAATGATCAGAGCCATGTTAATGCCTCTCGTTTGGATCATGCCGGGCTCGCGGGCCCGGGCTCCCGGGCCCGGGCTCCCTGATCCGGGCTCACGGGCCCGGGCTCCCTGATCCGGCCTGATCCAAACGAAAGACCCCGGACCGGCCGCCGGCGCACTGGACCGCGGAGACCGCTGCGTCCGGGCACCGGAGCGCCCCCACGGCGTCGGTGAGCAGCCCCGGGCGGGACCGGGGCCGCACGCCTCAGGTGCGCGGCCCGGCCGGTGCCGCGCTCGGGGCGCCGACGTCCGAGGCAGTCACGGTCTTGCGGTCGCCGGCCCGCAGCACCCCGGCGCCGAGCACCAGTCCGAACGCCAGCACCGACACCACGCCGAACGAGACGACCAGCGAGGTGGCCTCGGCCAGGGACCCGATGGCCGACGGAGCGATGAGTCCCGAGGTGTACGTGATCGTCGCGACACCGGCGATCGCCTGGCTCGGGTTCGGGCCGCTGCGCCCGGCCGCCGCGAAGGCCAGCGGGACGACCACGGCGATGCCGAGCCCCAGCAGTCCGAAACCGGACATCGCCAGGGCCGCGTTCGGGGCGGTGACCACCATGATGCCGCCGGCCGTCGCGAGAACGCCGCCGGTCCGAACGGTCCGTACAGCGCCGAAGCGGTCGACGATCCGGTCGCCGGCGATCCGGGCGACCGCCATGGTCAGGGCGAAGGCGGTCGTCGACGCGGCCGCCAGTCCGGCCGAACTGTCCAGGACGTCGCGGAGGTAGACCGCCGACCAGTCCAGGCTGGCCCCTTCTGCGAACACCGCGCAGAAGCCGACCGCGCCGATGATCAGGGCCGACTTCGGCGGCAGGGCGAAACGAGGCGGCGGTTCCTCGTCCGGTTCGCTGCGCAGATCAAGCACGCGCTGACAGGCGATCAGACCCAGGGCGGTCAGGACGAGCGCGACGATCGTGTGGTGCAGCCGCGCGTCCGCCCCCACGTGGGCGGCCACCGTGCCCGCCGCCGAACCGATCAGGGCGCCGACGCTCCACATACCGTGCAGCCCGGACATGATCGACTTGTCGAGGCGGTTCTCCACCTCGACACCGAGCGCGTTCATCGCCACGTCGGACATGCCGGCCGACGCCCCGTACACGAAGAGAGCCGCGCACAGCGTGAGCAGGTTGGGGGCCAGGGCGGGCAGGATCAGGGCCAGCGTCCACAGGGCCAGCAGCCCGCGCAACGCGGTTCTGGCGCCGAAGCGGTGGCTGACGGCACCGGCGAGCGGCATCGCGAGCGAGGCGCCGATCGCCGGGAAGGCCAGGGCGATGCCGAGCTGCCCGGCGCTGACCCCGGCGTGGTCCTGGATCCAGGGCACCCGGGTGGCGAAACTGCCGGTCACCGCGCCGTGCACGGTGAAGACCGCGGCGACGGCGTACCTGGCCCGTCTCACCTCTTGCGCTCCGAAGACCGGAACCGTGGAATTCGTCGTCATACCGCTGTGCCCTCCCCTGGAAATGCTCTGTCCGCGTGGTTCGCGGCGCTCCTCTGCGCCCTGCTCCACGATGCGGGCAGTAAACTATCAGGAACCCTGCCTGATAAATAGACTGCCGGGATCGCGGCAGTGATCTGGAAGGATCCCGGCATGCCCGCATCACCGAGTACCGCCCGGGCCATCAACGACCGGCTCGCCCTGCGCCTCCTCCAGCAGGACGGCCCGCTGACGGCCACGCAGTTGAAGACCCTGACCGGGCTCTCCCGGCCCACGGTCGCCGACCTGGTCGAACGGCTGCAGGGCGCGGGGCTGATCCAGGTGGTCGGAGAGGCCGGGGCCGACCGCCGCGGCCCCAACGCCCGGCTCTACGGCATCGTCGCCGACCGCGCCCATCTGGCCGCCCTCGACGTACGTACGGACAGCGTCGCCGTGGTCGTCGCCGACCTCCTCGGCGTGACCCTGGCCGAGGCCACCCTGCCGATCGGCAGCGACACCCCGGCCGACGACGCCGTCGAACAGGCCGTCGCCCTCCTGGAGCGCACGGCGCGCACGGCCGGCACGGCGCCGCTCCACAGCGTCGGCATCGGCGCGCCCGGCCTCGTCGACCCGGTCACCGGCGAGCTGCGGGACACCACCGGACTGCCCGCCTGGCACCGCCGACTGGTCCGGGCGCTCCAGCAGCGCCTGCCCGCGACGGTGCTCGTGGAGAACGAGACCAACCTTGCCGCCGTCGCCGAACACCGCGTCGGAGCCGCCCGCGACCACGACACCTTCGTCCTGCTCTGGCTCGGCCACGGTGTCGGGGCGGCCGTGATGCTGGACGGGAAGCTGCGCCGCGGCGCCTCGGGCGGTGCGGGCGAAATCGGCTTCCTGCCGGTTCCCGGCACGATCGGGTTCCCCTCGGCCGTCAACTGCGACGGCGGCTTCCACTCCCTGGTGGGCTCGGCGCCGCTCTGCGAACTGGCAGCCGCCCACGGCATCACCGCACCGGCTGCGGGACAGGAGCCCGGAGCCGCGGGCGCCGTGCGTGCGGCGCTTGCGGGGGAGGGGGACAGCGAAGCCTTCCTCGACATCCTCGCGGACCGCCTCGCGCTGGGCGTCGCCGCGGTCGCCTCGGTCCTCGACCCGGGCTGTGTCCTGCTGGCGGGCGAGGTCGGCCATGCGGGGGGCGACGCGCTGGCCGCACGCGTCGAGGAACGGCTGGCCACGATGTCCCCGCTGCGCACCGAGGTCAGGGCCGGCCTGCTCGGCGGCACCGCGGTCCTGCGCGGCGCGCTGCTCGCGGCCCGCGAGGCGGCTCAGGACGTGTTGTTCGCCCCGGCGGTGTGAGCGTGCGCCGGATCCTCGGTGCGGGTGCTCCGTGTGGTGCGGGTGCTCCCGCGTGGTGCAGGGTTCGCCGCTACTCGGTGGGTGGGGTCCGGGGCCCCTCCGGGGCGTCTCCTCAAACGACGAACGTTCCGCCGGTACGCGAAGTGGCCCGGGTATGTGTTCGTCGTCCTGCGGGGACTCCCCTGCACGGCCCCGGACCGGCCGTCCTGCGTCTGCGACGGTCGTGTGGCCGGTGTGCAGACGCACGTGATGCAGGGTGGGGACGTGCAGGGGAGTCCCCGCAGGAAATGGCGTACGACCCGGGTTCATCACGGGCTTGGGTGCACACGCCATTTCTGAGGAGACGCCCCGGAGGGGCCACACCCCCACCCACCGGGTAGCGGCGAACCCCGCACCACGCGAGGGCACCCGTACCCAAGCCCGTCCGGCGATTGAGGACGGAACCCCGCCCCGGGACCGGGCAAGCACACCCGGTCCCGGGGCGGGGGGAAGCGTCAGCAGGCCCCGAGGTCCTGCCAGACACCCCATTCGCCGGTGGATCCGGGCGTGTCACCCTTCGTCCACCACTTGGCCTTCCACTGGTGCGAACCGTGGCTGACCGTCGCACCGGCGCCGTACTCGGCGCTCGCGCTCCAGGCCGTCGCGGCGCACGTGCCGCCGGTGGGGTCGGGGCTCGGCCCGGTGGTGCCGGTCGGGTCCGGCGACGGTGTGGGGCCGCCGGGCTCGACGACGGTCGTGCCGCGGGCCAGGTCGGCGGCCAGCGCGTACGACTTGCCGCCGAAGGACACCGTCCAGTTGGACGGTGTGGATGTCGGCAGGTAGTAGGTGAAGTCCACCTGTACCGAGGCGCCGGGCGCCAGGGTCTGCCAGGCCGGGACCTTCAGGGAGACACGGTTGTAGTCGCCCTTCAGCCCGCCGATGTTGTTGGTGGCGGTGTGGTCGCTGCGCACGATCGTGGTGCCGAAGCCAGACTGGTCCTTGGCGTTGGCGGGCGCCGAGGTCGCGTAGTCGAACTGGAACTCCGTGCCGCCGGGCAGCGTCGCCTTCGTGTTGTTGGTGATCTTCAGCTTGGGGCTGATCGGGTAGTTGGAGTCGCCGAGCGGGAACTGGTCGAAGGAGACGTCGATGTCCAGCGCCTGGATGGGCAGAGCGATGGTGGAGCGCTTGGCTCCGTACGGCGTGGCCGACCTGAAGGTGTCGTACATCGTCGAGGTGAGAGTGGAGCCGGGCTCGTACTGGCCCTTCGCGGCGTTCCAGCCGTAGTCGCCCGCGAGTTCCCAGATCATCGTGCCGCCGATGCCCTTGTCGGCCACGTAGTCCGCCTTGGCCTTCACCGACTGCTCGTCCTCGGTCGAGAGGAAGACCTTCTTCTCGGCGTTCCACAGCCAGGGAGCGACCAGCGTGGAGTCGTACTTGCGGACGTAGGTGCCCGACAGCTTCGTGTCCGCGGGGAATCCGTAGTCCGTGACGTAGTCGCCGACGACGCCCTTCTCCAGGTTCTTCGCGTGCCACATCGGGTTGGAGCCGGCCGGGGCCTCCTTGCCGTTGGTGTCCAGGTCGTGCCAGAGGTTGTCGATGCCGACGGCGCCGTCCCCGCACTTGGTCAGCCCCGCACCGGCCGGGCAGTCGGTCGTGGCCGCCTTGCCCCACAGGCCGTCGGTGCCGCCCTGCACGTTCTTGAAGCCGCGGGTGTAGTACGGCAGGCCGATGTTGATCCGGCCGGACGGCATCGAGCCGCGGAAGTAGTGGTAGGCCCAGTCCGTGTTGAGGTAGCCGGTCCCGCCGTACTGCGACGTCGAGTAGACGCTCGCCTGGGCGAGTTCGACGTCCTTGCCGTCGTCGAACAGTGCGGCGTTCGGGCCGACGTACTCGTTCCAGGCGCCGTGCAGGTCGTACGACATGATGTTGACGTAGTCCAGGTACTTCTGGACCTGGAAGGTCTCCATGCCGCGCAGCAGGTAGCCGGATGAGGGCGCGGCGACGCTGAGCAGGTAGTGCTTGCCGTCGGCGGCGGAGGCGCGGTCGAGCTTCTCGCGCAGCGTCTTCATCAGCGCGGCGTAGCTCTTGACGAGACCGGCCCGGCGGGCGTTGGACAGGGTCCAGTCCAGCGGGTTGCCCGCGTCCTTCATGGTGGTCGGGTACTCGTAGTCGATGTCGACGCCGTTGAAGCCGTACTTCTTGATGAAGTCGACCGTCGAGTCGGCGAAGGTGTTGATCCCGGCCTGGTTGACCGAGCCGTCGGCGTTGGTCGCCATCGAGTAGAAGCCGCCGGAGTCCACCCGCTTGCCGCTGTCGTCGAAGTAGCCGCCGGTCTCGGCCCAGCCGCCCACCGACACCATCGTCTTCACGTTCGGGTACTGCTTCTTGAACTTGTTGAGCAGGTTGAAATGGCCCTTGTAGGGGAGGCCCGGGTCCATTTCGGCACCGGCGACTCCCGGCCACGTCATGCCGGTCGAGGCGTTGTCCGGGCCATCGGCGCCGACCGAGAGCTTGTTGGCGCCGTCGACGTGGGCGAACGCGTAGTTGAGGTGTGTGACCTTGTCCCACGGGATGTCGGAGGCGAGGTAGGCGGGCTTGCCGTCCTTGCCGGTCCGCCAGTTGGTGAAGTATCCGATGACCCGCCGCGGGTGGTCGGCGCCCATCTTCTCGCGGCCCTCGGAGTCGTACACGGAGCAGTACGGGACGGCGACGCCGGGGGTCTCGTAGAGCCCGTCGGGGCGACAGGACTCCTGGTCGGCGGCGTGCGACACGGTTGCGGAGAGCGAGCCGATCAGCAGTGCGGCGACACTGGCGCCGGCTGCGAGCAGCGTAACTCTCGCGCGGGTGGGGGACAGCACGTTCGGTTCCTCCTGGGGAGGTCGGCAGAACACAACTGGCAAGGGGCTGGGTCGTGTTGGTTCCCGGGTGTGCGCACACCGCGGAACCGTTCCTCGGAGGTGACGCAGAGATTAAGAGGACTAGACCACTGCGTCAATAGGTCTGGACCAATAGAGTGCGAGTGTCCGAAAAGAGCCGTTGTCGCAGCCTGTTTGTGAGCCACTCCACAGCGTTCGCCCGTATGGGTCACGGCCAGTCGTGGCACACTGATCGTGTACCAGCAGCAGCGCACTCCGGGGTCGGTGTAATTCCGAACCGGCGGTTATAGTCCGCGACCCGTCCGCATCCAGCGGCCGGTTGACCAGGTGAGATTCCTGGACCGACGGTGAAAGTCCGGATGGGAGGCAGTGCGCGGCGGGCCGTTTCGCGGGTACGCCGCCGTCGGCGGATGGTTTTCGGGCGACCGATCCATCCGTTTTTCGGGCATATCGGCGTCCCTGTTCAGCGTTCCGCTTCATCTGTCGTCATCGACAGGCCCCGGAGTCCGTGCCCGAAGAGGCAGGAGGACCCGGTGGACACCGCAGCCGACGCCACCGCCATGCGCCGAGCCATCACGCTCGCCGCCCGCGGTCTCGGCTCCACCAGCCCCAATCCGGTCGTCGGATGTGTCGTCCTCGACGCGACGGGACACCTCGTCGGTGAGGGCTTCCACCAGCGCGCCGGAGGGCCGCACGCCGAGATCCACGCCCTGCGCGCGGCCGGCGCGAAGGCCCGTGGCGGCACCGCCTACGTCACCCTCGAACCCTGTAACCACACCGGACGCACCGGCCCCTGCGCACAGGCGCTCGTCGAAGCCGGGATCGCCCGGGTCGTGTACGCGGTCGGCGACCCGAACCCGCAGGCCACCGGCGGTGCGGACACCCTGCGCGCCGCCGGGACCAAGGCCGAGCAGGGCCTGCTCGCCGAGGAGGCCGAAGCGGTCAATGCCGCCTGGCTGACCTCGGTGCGCCTGGGCCGCCCGCACGTCACCTGGAAGTACGCGGCGACCCTGGACGGCCGGATCGCGGCGGCGGACTCCACCAGCCGCTGGATCACCTCCGCCGAGTCCCGCGCCGACGTGCACCGCCTGCGTGCCGAGGCGGACGCCGTCGTGGTCGGCTCCGGTACCGCCCGCACCGACGATCCCCAGCTCGGTGTACGGGGCATCGACGGCGCCGTCCAGCCGCTGCGGGTCGTCGTCGACACCGCCGCCACCGCCGTACGGCCGGACGCCCGGGTCCTCGACGCGACCGCGCCCACCGTGATCGCGGTCGCCGACGACGCCGACGCCCGCCACCTCCCCGACGAGGCCGTCCTGCGGCTGCCCCGTGCGGCCGACGGCCCGGGCCTGGACCTTTCCGCACTCCTCGCCGCCCTCCACGGGCGCGGCGTCCGCTCCGTACTCCTCGAAGGCGGTC
Source organism: Streptomyces sp. NPDC002809 (assembly GCF_040295435.1). NCBI lineage: Bacteria > Bacillati > Actinomycetota > Actinomycetes > Kitasatosporales > Streptomycetaceae > Streptomyces > Streptomyces sp. NPDC002809. Next base: position 55,456 of record NZ_JBEOVJ010000018.1, on the reverse strand, counting down.
CGACCCTGGCCGGGGCCTTCGTCGCGGCGGGACTGGTCGACAAGGTCGTCGGCTATCTGGCCCCCGTACTCCTCGGCGCCGGGCCCGCGGCCCTCGCCGAGGCCGGAATCTCCACCATCGCCCAGGCGTTGCGCCTCGATGTGACCGAGGCCGTACGTATCGGTCCCGATCTGCGCATCACCGCCGTCCCCGGCCCTGCCCCGAAGGGAAACTGAGTGTTCACCGGAATTGTCGAAGAGCTGGGTGAGGTCACCGCCGTCGAGAACCTCGGCGACGCCTCCCGATTCCGCCTGCGCGGTCCCGTGGTCACCGAGGGTGCGAAGCACGGTGACTCGATCGCCGTCAACGGTGTGTGCCTGACCGTCGTCGACCTCGGCGAGCACGACTTCACCGCCGATGTGATGGCCGAGACCCTGAACCGCTCCAGCCTGGGCGCGCTGGCGACCGGCTCCCGGGTCAACCTGGAGCGCCCCATGGCGCTCGGCGGCCGGCTCGGCGGGCACATCGTCCAGGGGCACGTCGACGGCACGGGCCGCATCATCGAGCGCAAGATCTCCGAGAACTGGGAGATCGTGAAGATCTCCCTGCCGGCGGACCTGACCCGCTACGTGGTGGAGAAGGGATCGATCACCGTCGACGGCGTGAGCCTGACCGTCGTCGACGCCGGACCCGACTACTTCACCATCAGCCTCATTCCCACCACCCTCGCCCTGACCACGCTCGGCATCAAGGAGCCCGGCGACCCGGTCAACCTCGAGGTGGACGTCATCGCGAAGTACGTCGAGCGGCTGCTCGGCAACTCCGCGCAGGAGCACGGGGAGCCGGCGAAGTGAGCGCCCTGCACTGGCTGAACTCGGAGGCGTTCACCGTCTTCGACCAGCACATCATCTGGTCCGACATGATCGGCAACACGATCGGTCTGATCGCCCTCACCCTGGGCTGGCTCCGCTCGATCTGGACCTGGCCCGCCCAGCTCCTGTCCGGCGCCGTGCTCGTCGCCGCCAATGTCTCCGTCCACCAGGCGGGCAGCGTCGGCAAGCAGGTCGTCGTCATCGCCGTGGCCGTATGGGGCTGGCAGCAGTGGACCAGGGGCCGGCAGCAGGCCCAGGACGGATCCATCGCCGTACGGTTCGCCACCTGGCGCGAGCGCGGCTACCTGCTCGGTGGAGCCGCCCTCGGCACCCTGGCGGTCGGCGGCCTGTTCACCGCGTTCCCCTCGCTCTCCTGGAGCCCGTGGGCGGACGCGTACATATTCGCCGGGACGCTCGTGGCGATGCTCGCCCAGGCCCGCGGCATGGTCGAGTTCTGGTTCGCCTGGCTCCTCGTCGACCTGGTCGGTGTACCGCTCAACTTCCACAGCGGTCTCGCCTTCTCCGGTCTCATCTACGTCGTCTACGGGGCCCTCGTCCTGTGGGGCATGCGCGACTGGTGGCTGCGTACGCGGACACCCGCTCTGGAAGGAGCCACGGCATGACTGCCCAGCCCGCCTGGTTGCACCGGGAACACGACGTGCCCGTCGAGGACCTCTCCCTCGACCCCGTCGAGCAGGCCATCCGTGACATCGCGGCCGGCCGGCCCGTCGTGGTCGTCGACGACGAGGACCGGGAGAACGAGGGCGACCTCGTCATCGCGGCCGAGAAGGCCACGCCCGAGATCATCGCCTTCATGATGAGCGAGTGCCGCGGACTCATCTGCGCGCCCATGGAGAACGACGAACTGGAGCGGCTCGAACTGCCGCAGATGGTCGAGCACAACACCGAGTCGATGAAGACCGCTTTCACCGTCTCCGTCGACGCCTCGGCCGCCCACGGCGTGAGCACCGGCATCTCCGCCGCCGACCGCGCGACCACGCTCCGGCTGCTCGCGGGCGGCACGGCAGGACCCGGCGACTTCGTGCGCCCCGGCCATGTCTTCCCGCTGCGCGCCCGTACCGGCGGGGTGCTCGTGCGCAACGGCCACACCGAGGCCGCGGTCGATCTGGCCCGGCTGGCCGGGCTGCGGCCCGCCGGCGCGATCGTCGAGATCGCAGGGGAGGACGGCGTCATGCTGCGCCTGCCCCAGCTGGTCCCGTTCGCCCGCAAGCACGGGCTGACGATAATCTCCATCGAGGACCTGATCGCCTACCGGCGGACCTCCGAGCCGACCGTCCGTCGCGAGGCCGAGGTGCGGCTGCCGACGAGTTTCGGCGCGTTCACCGCGTACGGCTACCGCTCCACCGTGGACGGCATCGAGCACGTCGCCCTGGTCCACGGCGACATCGGGGACGGCGAGGACGTCCTGGTCCGGGTCCACTCCGAGTGCCTGACCGGCGACATCTTCCAGTCCCAGCGCTGCGACTGCGGTCCCCAGCTGCATGCCTCCATGCGGCGCATCACGGAGGAGGGCCGCGGCGTGATCGTCTATCTGCGCGGCCACGAGGGCCGCGGCATCGGACTGGTGTCCAAGCTGCGGGCGTACGAACTCCAGGAGCGCGGCGTCGACACCCTCGACGCCAATCTGGAACTCGGCCTGCCCGCCGACGCCCGGGACTACGCGGCCGGTGCCCAGATCCTCAAGGACCTCGGCGTGCGCAGCCTGCGACTCATGACGAACAACCCCGAGAAGACCGCCGCGATCCTGCGGCACGGTCTGGCGGTCACCGGCCGTGAGCCGATGCCCGTCCAGGCAGGCGAACACAACCTGCGGTACCTGCGCACCAAGCGCGACCGCATGGGCCACGACCTGCCCTGGCTCGACGCCGCCACCGCGTCGACCTGCGGCAACCAGTAGCCGACCGCATTTTCCGAGTAGCCATCCCTGAACAGCTGTAGGAGAGACATGAGCGGCAAGGGCGCACCCGAACTGTCCGTACGCAACTGCGGTGACCTGCGCGTCGCGGTCGTCGCGGCGCAGTGGCACGAGAAGGTCATGGACGGACTCGTCGACGGTGCACTGCGCGCGCTGCACGAGCTGGGCATCGACGAGCCGACCCTGCTGCGGGTCCCGGGCAGCTTCGAACTCCCGGTCGTCGCCAAGGTGCTGGCCGGCCGCGGCTATGACGCGATCGTCGCACTCGGCGTGATCATCCGCGGTGGCACCCCGCACTTCGAATACGTGTCCCACGGGGTCACCAACGGTCTCACCCAGGTCGCCGTCGACACCGGCGTCCCCGTCGGCTTCGGTGTCCTCACCTGCGACACCGAGGAGCAGGCACTCGACCGGGCGGGCCTGGAAGGGTCCAACGAGGACAAGGGGCACGAAGCGGTCACCGCCGCCGTCGCCACCGCCACCACACTGCGCTCGGTCAGCGAACCCTGGCGCTGAGTGCGGGTCCGGGACCCCTTATTCTTAAGGACATCATGGCGAACAAAACCTTCGAAGAGCTCTTCGCCGAGCTGCAGCTCAAGGCCGCCAACGGCGACCCCTCCACCTCCCGTACCGCCGAACTGGTGGACAAGGGCGTGCATGCCATCGGCAAGAAGGTCGTCGAGGAGGCCGCCGAAGTCTGGATGGCCGCCGAGCACGAGAGCAAGGACGCCGCCGCCGAGGAGATCTCGCAGCTGCTCTACCACGTCCAGGTGATGATGGTCGCGCGCGGAATCTCCCTCGACGACGTCTACGCCCACCTCTGAGCACGACCTCCGCACCCGTCCGCACGTTCCCAGTCACCCCTTTCGCAAAGGAAACCCGACCTCATGCTGCGCATCGCCGTCCCGAACAAGGGTGCTATCTCCGGGCCTGCGATGGCGATGCTTCATGAGGCCGGCTACAAGCAGCGCAAGGAGTCCAAGGAACTCGTCCTCGTCGACCCCGAGAACCAGGTCGAGTTCTTCTACCTGCGGCCGCGCGACATCGCGATCTACGTCAGCTCGGGCCGCCTCGACATCGGCATCACCGGCCGCGACCTGCTGCTGGACTCCGGTGCCGATGCCGAGGAGATCCTCCAGCTCGGCTTCGCCCGCTCCACCTTCCGTTACGCCACCAAGCCCGGCACCGCTGCCGGCCCCGAGGACTTCGACGGCATGACGATCGCCACCTCCTACGAGGGCATCGTCGCCAAGCACCTGGCCGAGACCGGCGTCAACGCCTCCGTCGTCCACCTCGACGGTGCCGTGGAGACGGCCATCGAGCTCGGTGTCGCCCAGATCATCGCCGACGTCGTCGAGACCGGCACCAGCCTGCGCAACGCCGGACTCGAAGTCATCGGCGAGCCGATCATGAAGTCGGAAGCGGTCGTCATCCGCCGCACCGGCGCCCCCGACGACGACCCGAAGGTCCAGCAGTTCCTGCGCCGCCTCCAGGGCGTCCTGGTGGCCCGCAGCTACGTGATGATGGACTACGACTGCCGCGTCGAGCACCTGGAGCGCGCCGTGGCCCTCACCCCGGGCCTGGAGTCGCCGACCATCTCCCCGCTGCACCACGAGGGCTGGGTCGCCGTCCGGTCCATGGTCGCCTCCAAGGAGGCGCAGCGGATCATGGACGACCTGTACGACCTCGGCGCCCGCGCCATCCTCACCACGGCCATCCACGCCTGCCGCCTCTGACGGCGGGAGACGGAAGAAGACCATGTCAGCCCCCGTACCCCCCGACCTTCCTGTCACCTTCCGGCCCACCCGCACCCGGGTGGTCCTGCTGAGCGTCGGGGCGGCGATGTTCGCCGTCATCACCGTCGTCGCCTTTACCCTCGAACAGCTCAGCGGGGGAGAGCGGGTCAGCTTCGTCTTCACCGCCCTGCTCTTCTTCGGTGTCCTGGCGCTGCTCAGCCGCCCCAAGGTCGTGGCGGACGACGGCGGGGTGACCGTGGTCAACCTCACACGCACCCGGCGGCTGTCCTGGGCGGAGATCGTGCGCGTCAACCTGCGCGCCGGCGACCCGTGGGTGTTCCTCGACCTCAGCGACGGGACCAGCATGCCCGCCCTCGGCATCCAGCCCGGAATCGCCAAGGCACAGGCCATTCGCGACGCCAAAATGCTCCGCGCCCTGGCCGAGAACCGCGGCACCGGCAAGGACAACGGCTGAGCCCCCTGCCCCGTACGGCCTCTCGTTGATTACTCTGGAGGGTGGCGGCGCCCTGTGCGCCCCGCCCCGCACCAGAGGCCCCCGAGGCCCGCGGGGCTTTCCTGCGACCCAAGGAGTGACTCCCTCCAGCAATGGACGGATCGTCCGGTAGTACCTGCGCCGCCCCTTCTGTGGAGGCGGCGGCATGACCACCCCCCTGCTGCTTCTCAGCGCGGCATTCCTTCTCATCCTCGCCAACGGGTTCTTCGTGGCAGCCGAGTTCGGGCTCGTCACCGTGGACCGGGCGGACGCCGAGCGCGCCGCCGCCGAGGGCGACCGGCGGGCCCGAACCGTCGTCGGCGCCCTGCGCGAACTCTCCTTCCAGCTCTCCGGCACCCAGCTCGGCATCACCATCACCTCGCTGGTGGTCGGCATGCTCGCCGAGCCGGCTCTCGCCCAGCTGCTGGAAGGCCCCCTCTCCCTGACCGGTCTGCCCGACGGTGCCGTCCCCGGCATCAGCGTGGTCATCGGCATGCTGCTCGCGGCCGCCGTCCAGATGGTCATCGGCGAACTCGTACCGAAGAACTGGGCGGTCTCCAAGCCGCTCCAGGTCGCACGGTTCGTCGCCGGACCCCAGCAGGGGTTCACCCGGGTCTTCCGCCCGGTGATCGGCCTGCTGAACACCGTCGCCAACCGACTGGTGCGGCTCCTCGGAGTCGAGCCGACCGAGGAGCTGGCGTCCGCCCGTACGCCGGGGGAGCTGGTCTCCCTCGCGCGGCACTCGGCGGAGGCCGGCACCCTCGAACAGGACACCGCGGACCTCTTCGTACGGACGCTGTCGCTCGCCGGGCTCACCGCCCAGCACGTGATGACCCCGCGCGTGAAGGTCAGTGCCCTGCAGTCCTCCGCGACCGCGGCGGACGTTCTCAACCTCACCCGCGCCACCGGCCTCTCCCGCTTTCCCGTCTACCAGGACCGGATCGACGAGGTCGTCGGCATGATCCACCTCAAGGACGCGCTGGCGGTCCCCGCCCATGAGCGCCTGCGGACCCCGGCCGGCCGGATCGCCGTGCCGCCGCTGCTGGTGCCCGAGAGCCTGCCCGTCGAACAGCTGCTCCAGCGGCTGCGCAACGAGCAGCCGATCGCCGTCGTGGTCGACGAGTACGGCGGCACCGCCGGCGTCGTCACGCTGGAGGACATCATCGAGGAGCTCGTCGGCGAGGTGCGGGACGAGCACGACGCCGAGGGCGCCGACCGCCCCGAGCTGGCCGCCGCTGCCCCCGAGGACGGGCGGCCCGCCTGGGACGCCGAAGGCAGCTGCCGGGTACTGACCCTGCGCCGGATAGGCCTCGACGTACCCGAGGGCCCCTACGAGACCGTCGCCGGGCTGGTCGCCGACCTGCTCGGCCGGATTCCCGCCCCCGGTGACCGGGCCGAACTGCCCGGCTGGCGGATCGCCGTCCGCCAGGTCGGCCACTACCGGGCCGAGAAGGTCCGCTTCGTGCGCCTGGCCGAGTCGCCCGCACCGGCCGCCGCGCCTCGGGCGTCCCGCCGGGTCCTGGAGGCTGCGCGATGAGCCTGGTCCAGTTGCTCTTCGCCGGACTCCTCGTCCTGGCGAACGGCTTCTTCGTCGGGGCGGAGTTCGCCCTCGTCTCGGTGCGCCGCAGCCAGATCGAACCCCTGGCGGCTGCCGGGTCGAGCCGGGCCCGCAAGGTGCTGTACGGGCTGGAGAACCTGCCGCAGATGATGGCGGCCGCCCAGTTCGGCATCACCATCTGCTCACTGACCCTCGGTGCCGTCGCGGAACCGACCGTCGCCCGTCTGCTGGAGCCGGTCTTCCACGCGGTGCACCTGCCCGAGGAACTGATCCACCCGCTCGGCTTCGTGCTGGCGCTGGCCCTCGTCGTCTTCCTCCACCTCGTCGTCGGCGAGATGGTCCCGAAGAACCTGGCGATGGCGGCCCCGGAGAAGACCTCGCTGTGGTTCAGCCCCGGCCTCGTCGGATTCGCCCGGCTCTGCCGTCCGGTCACCTCGGCGCTGGGCGCCTGCGCCCGGCTCGTGCTCCGGCTCTTCGGTGTCGAACCCAAGGACGAGGTGGAGGCCGTCTTCACCAGCGAGCAGCTCAACCGGCTCGTCGAGGACTCCGGACAGGCCGGGCTCCTGGAACCGGAGGCGCAGGAACGACTGGAGGACGCACTGGAGCTGGGCAGCCGGCCCGTCACCGATGTGCTGCTGCACCGGGCCTCCCTGGTGACGGTGGACCCCTCCGTCACCCCGCGCCGGATCGAGGAGCTCACCGTACGGACGGGCTACTCACGCTTTCCCGTCTGCGCGGAGGGCGGCGGCCCGTTCATGGGCTACCTGCACGTCAAGGACGTGCTGGACCTGGAGGACGGCGAGCGGGCCGTCCCGCAGCACGTGTGGCGCCCCATGGCCACCGTGCGGGCCGAACTGCCCCTGGACGACGCCCTGACCGTGATGCGCCGCGCGGCGACGCATCTGGCCCAGGTCGCCGACGCATCGGGCCGGGTGCTCGGCCTGGTCGCCATGGAGGACGTCCTGGAAATGCTGGTCGGCGAGGTACGTGACCCGGCCCACCGGATCGCGGAGCCCCGCCGAACCGAGGAGCGGCAGACCGGATCTGGATCGGACGAACACTCCGCCCTGGTCGGCCAGGGCGGGTTTCGAAAGTAGCGTCGTCCGCCTGATGGGCGGGCCCGGCGGCGTCCGGTGCGTGCGATCGCACGCTGGAGGCCACCCCGGTACTCGTCGTACCGGGGTGGCCCCGACCACGCGGCGAGCGTGTGTGCCAGGCGTCGCCGGGCAGCCGGGACTCCCGGAACACGCCCCAGGGCGTACCGTCCCCGGCCGTCGGGCGCTACGGCTCCGGCGGTCCGGGACGGCCGCCTCACAGCTCGGGCGGCTCCTGCCGGCCCCGGCCCACCGGTCCCCGCCCCGACAGCACCTCGCCGTACGCCTGCATCAGATCCGGCAGCCGCAGCGTCGCCAGATCGTCCCGCGTCGGCACCGTCGCATAGCCGGAGAGCCGCAGGTCGCGGTAGGCGCAGCTCTTCTCGTACAGCGTGCGCAGGAAGCGCCCGTTGCCCAGCTCGTCGAGCCAGCCCTGGTCGACGACATGGCCGCTGATGGACCGCAGCTCCTCCAGCGACTCCTCGTCCCACGCGTCCCCGTTCTCCGCGGCCAGCACCTCACCGATGGAGGTGAGCTCCAGCGGCCGGTAGCTGGGGAAGTCCACCCGGGTGGTGAAGCGTGAGGAGAGCCCGGGGTTGGTGGACAGCAGCCGGTCCATGCCCTCCGGGTAGCCGGCCAGGATGACGACGAGATGGTCGCGGTTGTCCTCGGCTCGCTTGAGGAGGACCTGGAGTGCCTCGTCGCCGTACGCGTCGCCCTTGCTGTATCCGGTGTTGGAGAGGCTGTACGCCTCGTCGACGAAGAGCACCCCGCCCAGCGCCGAGTCGATCAGCTCATTGGCCTTCACCGCTGTCTGGCCCAGGAACTCCCCGACCAGGTCCGCCCGCTGGGCCTCGACCAGATGGTCCCCGCCGAGCAGGCCCAGCGCGTAGAACACCCGGCCCAGGATCCGCGCCACCGTGGTCTTGCCTGTCCCGGACGGCCCCGAGAAGACGAAATGCCGCTTCGGCGGCTGTACGGGGAGCCCCTGGCCCGCCCGCAGCCTCGCCATGTTCAGCTGCGCCGACAACGCCTTGACCTGCCGCTTCACCGGTTCCAGGCCGACCATCCGCTCCAGTTCCGCCAGCGCCTCGGCGAGCCGTACGGGGTCGCTGGGCCCGGCCGGGAACGACTGCGACGCGCTCTGACCGGGTGCCGCGGTCTTCTGTCGCGCCCCGTCCGGGGGCGGCGACACCCCGAAGCCCGGCAGGTCCTGCGCCTCGACACCGGGCCGCAGCTCCCGGCCGTCCACCAGATCGGTGCCCAGCAACGAGTCGCCGTCCGGCTGTGCCTCCGCGAACGAGCCGTCGGCACCCAGGCCGGTCAGTGAGACGGCAGCCAGGCCGGACGCCTCCTCGGAGCCGTCCAGCCCGTCGTAGTCCGCGATCGCGGCCAGCCGCGCCGACGTGTCCATGAACGCGGGGTCGATCCGGTGGACCGCCCGGTACAGGGGCAGCGCGGCCGCGCTGCGGCCCGTGCCCTCGTGCGCGCGGGCCAGCCAGTAGCGCAGTTCCTTGCGCTGTGGCTGCTCACTGCGGCAGCGCATGAGCGCGGTGGACAGCAGGGGCTCGGCCTGCCCGTACATCTCCAGCCGTACCCGCGCCATCCCGCCGAAGAGCCCCGCCTCGATGCCGAGCAGCGGATCGTCGATCAGTTGCTCCGTATGGCGTACGAGCTGCTCCCAGTCCTTGACGAGGTAGGAGCGGCAGGCGTGCAGGAAGCGGACCTGGGGGTCGGCGTCCACCGGCGGCAGGCCGGCCAACGCCCGGTCGAGTTCCGGGACATGGCGGCCGTCCAGCCAGTGCGAGGCGTGCGCGAGCAGCAGGTCGCGCGGACTCTCCAGCACCGGCTGCACCCACCAGCCCAGCCAGTACCAGGAGTTGAGTGTGCGGCGGTGGCGCCCGCGCTGATCGCCGAACCGGTCGCGATGGCGGTACATGTGCAGCAGTGCCGTCGTCGTGTCGACCCGCAGCGCGTGGAGGCCGAGCCAGGCGTCCGCCATACCGGGATCGAGGCTCACCGCGGCCCTGAACTCTTCTTCGGCCTGCGGGTAGGCGCCCATGGTGTAGGCGTCCACGCCGCGCAGCCACGCGAGGTCGGCCGGGGCCTGTGCGCCCTGCGTGCCGCTGTCCATCAGGTCCCCCACAAACCGTGCCCCCAGGATGTCCCGTCGCACGACGGCCCGCCGAGGCGCGCCGAATCACTGTGCCATGGACGGGAATTGACCGCACCGAGAGGCATCGTACCTGCGCAGGGAGTGTGCGACTAAGGGCGCCGCAGGCCGAAGGTCGGCTGTGACTCACGGTAAGTGAAAGGGGGTGTGGTGGGGCCGGAAACCCGCGTCGAGCACAGAACGAAGCCCCCGATCACGGGGGAACAACCGGGGGCTTCGTGTCTGCGGGGGCTCCGAAAAGCCGCACATTGAGAACGTAAGACCTGTACCGCCCCCGGGTCAAGAAGAGTTGAGGCACTTCCGGTCCGATTTCCGACTGCTCAGTATGGCCCGGCCAGGCGATCACGATGGGTGACGGAATGGATCGTTCCTGCTGTCGGAGGGACTCCCTCCAGCCACTCGTACCCCACAGGCAACTGGCGTACCAGAGCATCGGCCCAGGGGCGCGAGGGATCGGCCGAGAAATGGGCCGACTCGGCTGCCGTCCAGCCGTCCCAGAAGGCGCTCAGCGCCGGCCCGTCGCGTCGGCGGCCCCGCTCCCAGGACTCCTCGGCCGGCAGATCCATCCACAACAGGTGGGTGAGGGAAGGGCGCAGGGCCCGCCGTCCAGCGCCGACGCCTTCGATCAGGACCACCGGTGCGGGGCCCAGGACGCGCGGCGGTCCGAAGGTGCGCGCCGTCCAGTCGTACGGCGCGTAGCGGGCGGTTTCGCCGCGCGACAGCGGGCCGGTCACCTGCTCGCTCAGCCGTCCGGTCCACGCGAACAGTTCCTCGTGGGTGGCCAGATCGTCCAGATGCAGCACCGGGGCGTCGTCGAGCGTCGCCGCGAGCCGGGCGGCGAAGGTGCTCTTGCCCGATCCCGCATGGCCGTCGACGGCGATCAGCCGGACCGGCCCGCAGGACGGCGGCAGGGTGCGCAGCCGTGTGGCAAGGCGTGAGAGGTCGTTCATGGCCCCAGCCTACGAGCCGGTGCGAAGCAGCCGCAGGTCACGCCAGTGGTCCACACCAATATTGGTCCTTCGACGCGAGCCGAATCGCTGGCCGAACCGGGGGAGGACCCGCAATAGTTGGCGCACTGTCGTGCACCTGCCGCCCTATTCCGCTTACGACCGGGGGTCTCGCCCATGCCCAGTCCGACCTCACGCAGAACCGTGCTCACCGCCGCGATCGCGGCAGCGGCCGGCGCCGGAGCGGTGTCGTCCGCCGCCTCCGCGTCAGCCGCGGCCCCGCCCCGTACCCGGCCCGACGCACCTTCGGCGGCAACATCTCTCGTGGACAACCACTTCTGGACGTCGTACACCGACTGGCGCTGCGGCTCAGCCGCAGGCACCCGCGCGGTCGCGGGCCGCCGGCCGGGGCTGGTGATCGCCCACCCGCTGGGGCGTACCGACTACACGGACCCGCACACCGGCACCACCGCGGCGTGGGACTACGCCACCTGGACCTCACCGGTCCACCGCTCCGCCGTCCCGGCAACCGAGGTGATCGCGTCCTGGAACGCGGACACCCCCGCCGGCACCTGGATCCAGATCGAACTGCGGGGCGGCTACTCGGACGGCACCGAGACCCCCTGGTACGTCATGGGCCGCTGGGCCGCGGGCGACGGCGACATCCGCCGTACCTCCGTCGACGACCAGACCGACGGCAAGAGCTCCATCTGGACCGACACCTTCTCGGTGGACGACGCGGCGAGCGGCCTGCGCCTGCTGTCCTACCGGCTGCGCCTCACCCTGTACCGCACCCCGGGCACCCGGCTCACACCCACGGTGTGGCGCCTCGGCGCGATGGCCTCGGACATCCCCGACCGCTTCACCGTGCCCGCCTCCGCCCCCGGGCTCGCCCGGGAACTCGCGGTGCCGCGCTTCTCGCAGAACGTGCACGTGGGGCAGTACCCCGAGTACGACAACGGCGGTGAGGCGTGGTGCAGCCCCACCTCCTCGCAGATGATCATCGAGTACTGGGGGCGCAAGCCCTCCGCGGAGGACCTCGACTGGGTCAAGCCCGGACTGGCGGACCCGCAGGTCTGCCACGCGGCGCGTTTCACGTACGACAACCAGTACGAGGGCTGCGGCAACTGGCCGTTCAACGCCGCCTACGCGGCGACGTACGAGGACATGAGCGCCGTGGTGACCCGGCTCGGCTCGCTGGAGGACCTGGAGACCCTGATCCGGGCCGGCATCCCGGTCATAACGTCGCAGTCGTTCCTCAAGACCGAACTGACCGGTGCGGGGTACGGGACCTCCGGCCACCTGATGACGGTGATCGGCTTCACCGAGGACGGCGACGTGATCGCCAACGACCCGGCGTCGCCGAGCGACGAGGCGGTGCGGCGTGTCTACCTGCGGCACGAGTGGGAGACGATCTGGCTCCGCACCAAGCGCCACAACGCGAGCGGCAGTGTGGTGTCGGGCACAGGCGGCGTCTGCTACCTGTACTTCCCCGCCCACCCGACACCCGCCCAGCGCCGGGCCCTGGCGGCCGTCGGCGTCCGCTGACGCGGTCCGGCAGGCCCCCGGGGCAGTGACGCGGATCTCTACCCCGGGGGCCTGCCGGGATGGCACTGTGGTCGCGTCATCGCAGGCGCCCTCCAAGGGCCGCCCGCCCCCGGCCGACCGAGCGAGATGCCATGACCGCCACCGCCGCCACCGCCGCCCACACCCGCCGCCGTGCCCGGACGGGCGGGCCCGGCGACAGCTCGAAGCTGCTGGAGAACATCCTGGGCTGGACGCTCGTCGTGGTCGTCGCCATGCTCGTGACCCGGCTCGGCCTCATGTGATCCTGCGGGCAGGTCCCGTGTCCGTGATCCAACGCGGGCCGTGCGCAAGCCACCGGGCCGGTCCTGTGCGAGCCTCCTGCCATGTCACTCAGGAGCGGCACGTCACCTTCATCTGAGCCGCGGCGTGGTGCGCGTTCTTCCACCCGGCGGACCAGTCGTCCCCCCGGTCCAGGAGCTTCACCCCGATCGTCGAACCCTTCATGGCGAAGGTGCCCGCGTTGACCCACTGACCCCGGTGGCTCGCCTGGTCGATCGAGAAGCTGTCGTACTTGGTGGTGCGGTCGTTGGCGTTCACCAGCACGTGGTACGTCGTCGGGTGCCCGCCCACGTACAGCGTCGTGTTGCTGTGGGGGACGAACACGGAGATCTGGCAGGTGCGTGCCTTTGTGCCGGGCTTCCACCACCACTTGACGCGGCTGCCGGCATCGGTGCCGGCGTCGCCCGACATCGGGACGGCGAGGTAGCCCCCGTTGCAGCCGCCGGCCGTCGAGCCGCCGGACGTCCGGGTGTACCAGCCCGAGGTGCCCGAGGTGAAGAAGCCGTCCCGCTGGAAGCCGCCTCCCGAGGGAGTCGGGCAGCCCTGACCGGTGACGCCGGTGTACACAACGCTGGACTTCGGGGCGTCGTCCGACGCGGCGGCGGCCGACGTGCCTGAGGTCTTGCCGGACGTGGTCGCCGTGGTGCCGGACGCCTCGCCTGCGGCCACGGCCGAGTCGCTGCCGCTCCCGCTCGTGGGCGTGGTGGCACTCCCGGAGGCGGTTGAGCCCTTTGCGGTCTTCTTCGAGCCGGCGGCCGCGGACGCCGAATCCTTCTCCGTGGCGCCGTTCGCTGTGACGCCCCCGCCTTCGTGGACGCCGCCCGTGCCCCCTTGCTTCTCCTTCGTTCCGGTGGGGGTGCCGCTCCGGGCCGCACTCTTCTTGTTGTCCTCCAGCGTGCCGGAGTCGGGTGCCTCCTGCTCACCCGGTACGAGGCCCGGTCCGGAGCCGTCCGGCCCCATCGGGCTTCCTGCGGGCGCGTTGGCGCCGGAGGGGGCGTCCTTGTCGTGCGGCCCGGATATCAGGAAGGGCACACCCACCAGGACGAGGCCGCCGATGATCGCGGCGGCGATCATCGGCCTGCCCGGCCGCCCGAGCGGAAGCCCGACGGTGCGACGGGAGACGGTGGCGGGCCGGCCGTTCGCCGCGAGCAGGCCCTCCGCCTTTGCTGCCGTGCTCCCTTCGGCCTCCGCCGTCGCCCCGGTGCGCGCCGCTTCCCCGGCTGCCGGGCTTTCTTCGGCGCTCGCCGCTTCCCCGGCTGCCCGGCCTTCCTCCGCGGCCGCCGTCGTCCGGCTCTCTTCCGGTTCGGCCTCCGCAGGGGCGGCCTCATGCTCGGCGGTCGCGCGGCCTTCCTCCGCCTGCGGCGCGGGCCGCGCAGCCGGGACGCTCCCCGGCTGCGCAACGGCTGCCGAAGGCGCCGATGCCGTGGACACCGGCGGGGCGGCCGACGCCGCCGCTGCCGTCGGCTTCGCCGGCGGGAACAGGCCCGTGGCCGGCTCCTCGGCCAGTACCGCAAGCGCTGCCGCGCGCGCGACCGGGGAGCCGGAGGCGCTGTTGGTCCTGCCGGCGGGAGCGGGCTCGCTGGTTGTCATGACGTGTCTCTCTCTGGGGTGGGGCGGAGCGGAGATGGTGGGCGAGCCGTTCAGCGGACGCCCGGGGTGTGCTGGAACGGACCGGTGCACCGGTCGGGCCATGGCGGGCCCGCCGACACGTTCACCCGGCGGGCGGTCGCGTCCAGCCGGGCGACGGCATCGGCGGAAGGGGCCCGGGCCCCTGCGAGGGACGGCACTTCGGCCAGCAGGACACGGGCCGGGAGATCGCCGTCCGCCTCGTGCCGGGCCAGGACGGTGAACGCGGTGCCCGAACCGAACAGCGCGGTGGCACTGTTCATGTCCCGCGCCAGGATCGATGTGCGGCGGGCGGTCAGGGGACGTACGGCATACCGGACGTGACCGGGCGGCGGAAGCGGGGCGTTCCTCGCCTCCAGGTGGACGACGTCGAGCGGCGCGTCGCAGTGCAGCACGGCGCCGGGCACGATGTCGTCGGGGATGTCCGGGCCCGGCACCGCGCGAGCCAGCGTGCCCCGCAACGCCGGCAGTCTGCTCAGCCCGGAGGCCAGACATGCGGCGTACGGGCGCAGTCCACCCGCGTCGGTCGCCAGCGCGCGGGCACCGAAGGGACCGTCGGGCGGGGACGAGAGATAGAGGTGCACGGCGACGAGGTCGGTACGTGCCGCCCCCTCCGCCGCTCCGCGCAGACCCGGCAGACGTACGAGTGTCTGGCTCACCGGCCCGTTGTGCGCCTCCCAGACGTCGGCGACGAGCTCCCGGAACGCGGCCCGCTCCGTGTCGCTGCTGAACCCGCTGGGCGGGGAGGCGGCGCCGCGCGGGGCCGCCGGGATCCGCGCGGGTGAGGTGCGGGCCGGGTGGCGAACGACACCGGCCGCCGGTTCCGCGGAAGGCGCGGCAGGAGGCGCGGCAGGAGGAGGGGTGGTGGAGACGGCCGAGACTGCGGAGACGGCGGCGGACGTGGCGGGGGACCCCACACCGGCGGGTGCCACGGCGCCGGTACCTGTCACGGCGCCGGTACCCGTCACGGCCGCCGACCGGGGCGTGCTGCTCGTGGCCGGGCGGCCGGGCGTGGACTGCGGCTCCCCGGTGGCGACGGGGAGCGGGGCCGGCGGTGGCGGTGGTGCCGTGGCGGAGGCGGGCACCCCCGACGTGGTCGACGGCTCCCCGGTGGCGACGGAGACCGGTGGGCCGGTGGCGGGCTCCGCAGCGGCGGAGGCCGTGCCGACGGCGGCCCGGACGGTGCCGGTCGCGGCTGCGGCGAAGGTGAGACCGTTCCGCACGGCGAAGCGGCGCAGCTGGGTCACGGCTTCCGGGTCCGAGCCGTGCGGGGCGGCCAGCTCCGCGTACGCGCGCAACTCGTCGTCCAGTTCGGACAGCAGCCCCGACAGCGCTTCCAGGAGGGCGGCCCGGCTGTCGCCGTCCTCGGACGACGACGGGTCCAGCTCGATGCGGAAGGCCCTGGCCTCGGCGGGCCGTTCGCGGACCGTGGCGAGCGGCCGGGGCGACCGCCCCAGCCAGAGTCCCGCCCGCACCGCCACTGCGTAGTAGCCGTCCGGCAGACGCAGCGCGGCCTCCTCGGGGAGGGCCGTCCCGGTGGCGGGCAGCTGCCGGTGCGCCGGGCGGGCGGGCGGACGGCGGCCGTCGGGCCCGGCGGGCGAGCAGAGCAGGGAGGCGAGCAGAGCGGGCCAGGTGCAGTCGCCCTCCGCTGATGTCACCCGCACCGATTCCGTGTGTCGTTCGGGCGCGCCGTCCGCCCCGGCCGTCGTGGTGGCGAACGGCAGACCGGTGCAGTATTCGACGTCGGTGCCGAGCAGGTCGGCGACGCCTTCGGCGAGCGTCAGCAGGTCCCGCCCGTCGCCCGGGACGAGCCGGACCGACCGTCGCAGTTCGGCCGGCAGCCCGGCGAGCAGGGTGGCCAGGTCCTCGGCCGGTACCTGTCCGGAGGACGCGGTGCCCACGAGGACGCTCAGCCGCTCCGGATGGACGGACAGCGCGAACGGCAGCTGGCCCGGGCGCGGCGGGGCCGCCCCGGTGGGCCGCACCAGCAGCCCGGCGGGAATCTGCGTGACCGTGCAGGCGCCCAGTTCACCGAGGGGCAGGCGGGACAGGGCTCGCTGCCAGCGGGGCGCGGGGATGCGTGTGCCGAGCGCCTCGGGCTCGGCGCCCGGTTCGAACCGCCACCAGCCGCCCGCGGGGGTGGCGGGTGCGTCGACGTACAGGATGCCGCCGGGAACGAGGACGGCGGCGGCGTCCGGAGCCTCGACCTCCAGCTCCCAGGCATCGGCGAGCCGCTGTGCCAGCGGAGCGCGGTCCTGCGCGGGGGCCGCCGCGCCCGACATCACCAGCCGGATGCCGGGGCGCTGTTCGTCACGGAGCCTGGCGAACAGGCCGCCCAGCTCCTCGCCCAGGTTCCCGGCGGCCTCCGCGGCGACGTCGACCACGACGACCGGCCGCCCGGGGGCGGCGGGGAGGCGGTCGGTCAACCCCCGGACCGAGGTGCGGCGGTCGGCGGAGGAGCGCAGCAGGAACCTTTCACCGTGCTCCTCCAGCACCGTGTGGGGCGCCGTCCGGGATGTGCCGCCGGCGGCCTCAGGGGAGGCGTCGCCGCGGCGCCCGAGCCACCGGGAGAGACGCGAGGGTACTGCGCTCACCGGACCTCCTGCCGGGAACCGATACCGCTGTGCTGCACTGATCCTCCATCAATGACCAAATGATGTTGAGCGTGACCGTAGCCTTCGCCGCGTCAGGCGGCGCCCCCGGGGCGCGTCACCGCACGAGTATCGCCACGACGTCGTCGGAGCGCCGGGAGCGCGAGGGGCCGGCCTCGTTGTTCCCCTCGGGCGCGGGGAAGTCCGCCAGGTAGGTGCCTGTCGGGGTCACCAGGCCGAGCCGCAAGGGGCGGTGGAGGATCCGGGCCATCGACTCGGCGATGTCCCGGGCCCGCTGGATCCTGACCTGTTCGACCGCGGCCCGCTCCTCGTTCCGTTCCTCCTCGTCCCCGGCCTCGTCCCGGGCCTCGTTCTCGCGGATGTCGAGCCACAGCTCCGCCGCCGGTCCGGCGGGTTCGGCTCGTCCGATGTCCTCCACGAAGAGCTGGACCATGTCGTCCGTCGCACTGTCGGCCCAGTGGCCGGCGTGACCGTTCTCCCGGAGGAGCGACTCGCCGTCGAAGACGTGTTGTGCGACATGGCCGGGCAGCACGCCGAGGCCCAGCAGGTCGCGTTCCGGCAGCCGTACCAGTGCCGTGCCGTTGACCCGGCGCGTACCCGCCGGTCCTTGGACGGTGATGACTGTTCCGACGGTGACCAGGTGTGTCTGCCAGAGGCGTTGGCCCTCCGGCTCGGAGGTGACGCCCTGCCGCTGCCAGCTGCGGTCGGTGGTGGTGTGCGAGCCGCCTGCCGCAGGGCGTTGCGTCTGTCCCCGGACCAGCGGCGCCGTGGTGCCCGTGGCGAAGGTCTTCTCCTCGTTCAGGTCGTACTTGAACTGGAGGTTCACCGCGGAGCTGTTCGACTGGACCGCCGACGACGTGGCGGAGTTCGCCTGCACGTACACCCGGTCCATCGCCACGGAGCCGGTGTGCGAGAGCGACACCGGCCGCAGCAGGTCGACGGAGAACGTGACCCGCTCGTCGAAGGACCAGGGCGGGGCGACGCCGAGCAGTGCCGCGACCTGGAACGCGTCCAGGTCCACCGACGCGTGCTGCACCAGTTCCGTGAGCTGAACGGCGGCCAGGTCACCGGCTTCCGATCCCGGTTCGGCGGCATCGGACGGCGGCGTCCCGACGAGGCCCAGCGAGGGAGCCACCGCGTTCACCGCGGCCAGCAGGTCCTTCACCCCGGTGAACCGGTGCACCACGACACGCCCGTTGCGCGGCAGTTTCCGCTCCAGGCCGGCGACCGCGGCGTGTGCGGTCGCCGCCTCGTGCACATCGCTGCCGGTGAGCCGCAGATCGACCCGGACGCGTACCGGGGGAGCGTCCTCGGCGGTGGCCGTGTCCTCCCAGCGCCGGTCCAGTGCGCTGTCCAGCCACTCGGCCACCCCGTTCCCGGAGAGCACGGAGCTGTTCAGGCCGTCCTGGACGAGCTGGACCAACGAGAACGGAAGGTTCTTGGTCCGCACGTCGACGTGGTACTCGTAAGTGACCCGGAACTCCGCGGCGTTGTCGGTCCGGAGCCAGAATCTCCGGTCCGACGACTTGCCCGTGCCGGTCGTGACCGCCCGGCTGCTGCTGTGCATGCCCTGCAGCGCCAGAGTGTCGGCGTGCTGCCCGACCAGCGGCCGTGGGTAACGGGTTCCGGTCGACCCGGTGATCGTGTGCCTCTTGGTCACGCTGTCGGACACCTGGGTGTTCCCGGGTACGTGGGTGAACACGTTCTCCTGGCCCGATCCGGCGTCGGCCGGGGTCCCCATCAGCGTGTTCAGGTCGTCGGCCGGGGCAGCCCACACGGACACCTCGACGAGTCTGGCGGATCCGTTGCGCACATGGACGAAGCGGACGCGTATCGGGTTTGCGCGGCCTCGCGAGGGGAGCGTACGCATGCCCGCCGTCGACGACAGGTCGTTGATACGTGCGCGGGCGCCCGGACTGTAGGAGTCGCCTGGCGTCAGCAGGCCGGGTGCCGCGTCCTCCACCCGCCTCCTGATGGCGTCACCGAACCGGTCGCGTTCGGTGTCGGGCACGTTCCGCGTGTCCTCGGAATTCTGCGCGGGCGCGAGCGGGACCGCGTTGAGGACGGCGCCGATTCCGAAGGCCCGCCCGTCCCGGAGCGTCGGAGGGAAGGCGATGAGCTGTTCCCCGTCCGGAGGCAGGACCACACCCTCGATGTCCGGGAGGAACTCCCGGTTGCGCCGCAACTGCCCCGCGGTCGTAAGGAACTGGACCCCGTCCGGCACTTCCACCGCCACCCGCACGACGGTCGGTCCGAGGCTTACGGCCCTCTGCAACGCCTGCGGTGCCGCGTTGACGAAGACGTTGCGGTTGCCGCGCCGGACGGTGATCACATAGGTCGCGTCGGCTTTCACGCGCAGGAGCGTCATCGACTCGGCGGGGGTACGGGTGATGGTGTCGGACGTCGTCCGGCTCTCGCTGTGGTCCTGGCGTGTGTTGTACGCGTGCCCGACGGGCGGCTGGAGCCATGGTGCGGCCGACGGCTTGAACGTGATGGTCCCGGCGTGGTCGTGCGAGGATCCGGTCGACTCCTGGAAGGTGTGCGACACCGAGGCCGCCGCACCCGTCTCGATGTACTGGGCGTGCCCTTCCACACTGGACAGCAGTCTCGGCGCGGTGGCGTATCCCTGGATCTCCACGGAGTACTCCGTGTCGCGGACCATGCCCGGCAGTATCAGGCCCTCGATGACGTAGCCGCCCTTGAAGATCTGATGGCCGCGGGCGGCGAGCTGGCCGGCGTTGAGGGCGGTGTGCAACTGCTCGGCGAGGGACGTGGTGCGGTCGTTGCTCTCGTCGCCGATGAGAGCCCGGCTGATCGTGCCCCGGCTCCCGGTGGTGCGTGAGTCTGTCCGCTGCGCCTCGGCGTTCGGGTTCGGGCCGGCGTCCGGGTTGGGTCCGGAGTTCCGGTTCGGGACGGCGTTCGGGTCCGGGACGGCGTTGGCGTCCGGGTCCACGACCGTGTTCGCTTCGACGAGCTGTTCGAGGCTCGCGAGTACGGCCTCACGCAGGAGGTTCGCCTCCTTCACCAGGTCGATGAACGCGTCGTCGGGTATGCGGAGCGGCCGGATCGGAGCGTGGGCCGTGTCGGCGTTCGCGAGCCGGTCCGGAGCATGGGCCGGCGGGTTCTCGTTCCCGGCGGGGCGGAAGGAGAGCAGAGCCGTATCGCTGTTGAGCCCCGCCGTGGTGACCGTGCGTATGCTGCCGTGATCCGTCGTCGGGAGGTCGGTGCCCAGGGCGGCGGTGCGGTCGTAGGGCACCGCGAGCAGGATCCAGGGCTCGGCCCGGAGTTCCGGTTCGATCTGGATCACGTGCGCGTCCCGAGGCGGTTCGGTGGTGAACGGGGGGACCGGCCTGTTCCCGTTGCTCCCGGTGACCGTCAGTACGAAGTCCGCCGGAATGGAGAACAACTCGGTCGGCTCGTTCCGCGTGAGCACCAGCTGATCGTGGCCGAGCCCGTTGCCCTTGGTCGCCGTCCGTGTCGACTGGGAGTTGTAGGTGTACGCGTATCCGCCCGCCACACTGAGCGGCTGCGAGCCTGCGGGGCCGGAGAGCGATCCGCCGCCGCCCGTTGTCCATCCCTGGGACACCGCCTTCTGCTCGGTGCCCGGCAGGGAGAGACCTACCATGTTGATGGTTTCGACGCTCTTGAGCGCACCTATGTGTTCGACTTCCGTCGATGTGCGGCGGAGCGCTCCGAGGGAGAGTTCCACACGCCGCTCGGACCTGCCCAGCCCACCCGGAACGGTGAGCCAGACGCGGTGGTTGCCCCTCACCATGTCGTCGAGCGCGGCGCGCAGGCCGAGCTGGGAGCGCATCTGCTCGAACAACCGCAGGTTGGCGAGGCGCGCCGCGACCGTCGTCTCGTCGGGGCGGCTCAGCACGTCCGGCACCAGCCCGGTGACGCGCTCGTACAGTGACTGCCCCACTTCCGCGGGGGCGGGTGGCAGGAAGCCGTTGTCGCGCAGCCACTTCTCCGCTCCGTCGAAGACCGACTCGGTGCCGTCGATCCGCAGCGAGGTGGCCGACAGGCCGATCGCCTGGAGCGCGGCGATCTCCGGAGCCGCCTGACGCGTGTTGGCGGTGTTCGCGTCCACGCTGAGCGGGTCGGGGAGCATCCGCACGTTGATCGCGCTCGTTCCCCAGGTGAACGGCGGCGGGCCGGTGCCGTCCCGGCCGATCAGATGGGCGGTGTACGTGACGGTGAACGGTACGAGCCTGTTTTCCTTCGTCGTGCGGAGTGTGTGGTTCACCGTGGCGGCCCCGCCGGAGTTGTGGCCGTAGGTCCAGCTCTTCTTCCATCCGCCCTTGAACCCGCCGGTGACGCCGATCACCCAGTCGGCCACCGGCTTGAAGACGCTCGCCACCAGATTGAAGGAGGGATTCACGGCGATGTCGACACCGAAGCCGGAGGCGATCTTCACCGAGGTGTCGAGCTTCATCGTGCGGGTGAGGTGGCTCTCCAGGAAGAAGTCCCCCGGCGTACGGGAGACCGCCGCGTTCGCGACGGGCGCGATGCGCGCGGCCAGCCGCAGCATGCCCACGACCTTGCCCTTCGGCGTGTACAGCAGCGGGGTGTACTGCCCGCCCGTGCCGCCCGGTCCGACTCGCTGGAGGGGCAGCCCACCGCGCTGGTTGACCTCGCCGAGGAGCGTCAGAACCGCCTTGCGCGAATCCTCCTTGAGCGAGTCGAGCAGCTTACGGAACGCGGGGTCGGCGGCTGCCGTCCGCGCGAGGGCTCCGGGATCCCTGACCGAGTCCACGGCCCACAGCGGAAGAGGGCCCAGGGTGTCGTCCAGGGTGTCGGTCAGAGTCACGGGGCCGGCCTCGGCGTTCTCCGCGTCGGCTTCGACGACGTCCGGGACGGTGGCCACGCGGTGGGGGAACTGCACGGTGAGAGAGCCGTGGTCCTGTGCCTGCGAGCCGAGTTCGTGAAGCTCGATGTCACCGAGCGCCGGATCGCCGGAGGCGTCCGCGTTGCCGGCGCGGTCACGGAGGCGCACCTGCCAGTCGGTGGTGAAGTCGACCGGATGCGAGGGGGTGTTGTTCCTCATGACCTGCGTCTGCGCGACGGCGTCGGCGGTCGTGGAGGTGACGCTGCGCTGATTGTGCGTCAAGGCCGGAGACAGGGTGACCGGTGTGCCGGCGTACCAGCCGGAGACGGCCCGAATCACGTTGAGGGTCCACGGTACGGACAACGTGCGCGGGTTGACCGATCCCGATGACGAACTGCTGTCGAGGGCGCTCGTCGCCCGCTTCTCGATGCGCCGCTGCGGGTCCTCCGGCGTGTGGCCGCTGAACCGGGTGGAGGTGACGGGGTCGGACAGGGTCAGCGACACGTCAACGGTGTGCGGGCCGTCCTCCAGCTGGACGGTCACGGCGTACCCGCGCTCGCTCAGTACATAGGGCATCCGGGCGTTCAGCGCGGCGGCACCGAACTCAGCCGCGATCTCTGTGCGCACTGCCGCGGTCTCGGAGGCGGAGAGCGTGCGGCCGGAACGGGCGAAGGCGGCGGCGACCCGGGCGGCGAGGGCGTTCAGCTGCGCCGTCGTCAGCGGATCGAACTGCTCCATGCCGACACCGTCGAAGTCCGGGTGCCGGCCGCCGTAGTTCCTCACGTACTCCGACAGCGGGCGGTTCCAGTGCGGGGGCGCCGCGCTCGTGGGCCACGAGGGACCGCCGCCGGTGTCGTCGGGGAGGAACATCCGCTCCGACGAGGGGACGACGGGCAGGGGCAGTGGCGAACCGACGGTGTGCAGCGGGATCACGGCGTGCATGCTGACGCGCTCGATGGTCCGCAGATAGTCCTCGGGCATGGTCAGCAACGAGGCTTCGTCGGCATGGACCATCACGCCCTCGGAGTGGACACCGGACGCGTTCTCGTTCCGGCGGAACACGAAGGGACTGCCCGAGTCCGCGTCGGCGTACTCGTCGGAGAGCCCGAGGTAGTGCAGGGCCTCGTGGATCAGTACGGCATCGCTGTGTCCGACGTCCCAGTTGTGCTGGTCGGCCCGGCCCGGTGTGGCCGCGTTGGTGAGCTGCACGGAGGGGCGCGTGCCGGGGGTGTTCACCAGTTCCAGCGTCACGAGCAGCTGATCGCCGGACTCGGGGAGCCGGTAGCCGATGTTGACGTACTTGTCGAGGCCGGCCTGTATGCGGGCCTGGAGACCGGCGAGGTGCTGCACGGTCAGCCCGTCGGCGAGGCCGACCCCCTGACTGATGAAGAAGTGCCGGACCGTACGCCCGTCGGGAAGCCGTTCCCGGCGGACGTGGTTCTGGATGACGGTCATGGCGCCGTCCAGCCTGCCTGCGTTCTTCCCGGACTGTACGACCTGCGGATCGAAGCGCGCGGTGTTCACGGCGGCGGTCGGGGCACCCAGGAAAGGCCACAGCTCGGACGGGAGCACGGGCGCCTCGACCAGCTCGCCCATGGGACGCGGCGGGCGTCCGGCGTCCCGCGCCGCTGTGTCCGACGTGTCGCCCCGGGTGCTGCCGGGGCCGTTCACCGGAGCCTGCGGGGCGGGCCAGGAAACGGGCTGCGACACGAGCGACTGCGTCGTGGGGTCGGTCGGCGGCGGTACTTCGAAGAGGCCGCCCACCGGGCGTGGCGCCGGGCTGGTGAGACCACCCTGCCGGTGGACGTCGGCCAGTTCCCTCGCGGCGTTCGCCAACTCCTGGTTCGCGGCGGCGAGGGCCCGTTCGGCACGGTCGAGGTTCAGTTGCAGGCGTGCCTCCCGCCCGTCCAGACGCAACTGCTTGCGGACCGCGTCGACGGCCGCTTCGGCATCGGCACGCTCCTCGGCCAGACCGGCGAGTTCCCTCTGCTGCTCGCGGATCTCGTTGCGCAGCGCTTCGGCCATCAGTGCGTTGCGTCGCGCGATGTCGGGGTGCGGAGCGGGCGTCGCCGACAGACGGTCACTGATCCTGCCGGCCTGCCCGTTCAGGCCGTCGAGCGACGTCTGTGCCGCAGCCCGCCTTGACGCGATGCCGGCCAGCAGCTCTTCCAGAGCGGCGTGCCGGGCGGTGTTCGCCGCAATGGCCCGCTGAAGCTGTTCGATCCGGTCCCCGCCGCCCGCGGCCGGTGGCCGCGAGCCTTCCGGCCCCATGGCCCGCAGCGCACGGAAGGTGGTGAGCTCGGTGCGCGCGTCGGCGCGGCCACGGGTCGCCCGGTCGTGGCGCTCGAACAGCTCGGTTCCATTGAACTGCGCGCCGCTCGGCGTGGTCTGCCTGCCGCTGCCGTCGAACTTCCAGAAGCGGGTGCCGTTGCCGTCCCGCAGGGCGAGTTCCACGGGGCGCCCGCTCGCGAGCGCGATCTCGGACGCCCGGCGGAGGGCGTCCAGGCGGGCCGAGGGAGCGGGGTCCGGTCCGAGGTCGTGCCAGAGCTGCGGCAGGGCGTTCTCGGGAAGCGGGGCCGCAGCCGTGATCTGCGCGGCCAGGGTGCCGGTCGAGGTGTCTCCGGTCGCGGAGAGGTCCCAGATCCCGTCGCCGCGGTTCGGATCCGTCAGGACCCCGAGTCCGAGCAGGTCCCGCTCCGGTACGCGCATGACGGCTGTGCCGGTGACGTGGCGCACGGTGCCGTCGGGGCCGGTCACCTCGGTGACCGTGTCGACCTCGACCTCGTGCGTCCGCAGGCCGTTCTCCGCCTCGGGTGTCCCGGCCGCGCCGGTCTTCTCCCAGCGGCGGCCCGCGGCGGAGATGCCGCCGCCCTGGCCCCCGGGGACCGACTGGTACTGGTTCAGCGGGACGGACACCCCGAGGCTGTGCCGGCCGTCGGCCGACGTCGTGCCGGAGACCGCGAGGGTGAACGCGGTGGAACGCGACATCGACGAGCTGGTCGTCGCGCTGAAGCCGGCGACCCGCACCCGGTCGACCGTCACCCCGTTGGTGCTGTCGACCGGCCTCGGATTGAACACCTTCGTGCTCATGGTGACCTGCGGGTGCTTGCCCGTGCCGGTGACCTCGCCGCCGAATCCGGCCGCCACGCGGACCGGGTCGAGGAAGAGCTTCCCGCCGTGCACGAGTTCGGTGAGCCGGATGGCGGCACCCTCGTCCGTCGAGCCGGTTCCGAGGCCGTCGCCCTTGAGCGCCGGCGCGACCTCCTGCACCGCTGCCAGCAGTTGCCGCTGGTTGGTGAGGCCGTAGACGATCTCCTGGCCGGTCGGTCGCAGCGGCGTGGCGCCGGACAGATGACGCACGGTCCGGGCCGGGTCCTGCGTGTACACCCGGTCTTCCAGCAGCTCCCGGCCGGGGTTCTGCTGGTCGCGGTCCCCGGAGAACCGGAGGGTGACCGAGGCGTCGACGGGCTCGGGCAGCACATGGGTCGTGCCACCGATGGTGAGGTCCGCCGAGAAGGTGTACGCGAGGGTGAACTCGGCGCCGCTCTCGGTGCGTTGCCAGACTCGGTCCTCGGCGGTGCTGGTGATGCTGACGACATCGGTCCTGAGCGTGGAGTGCGCGGCGCCCGGTCCGAACGCAGCCTTGCGATCCCCGTCCGTCGGTACGCCGACACTGCCGGGCACACCGAATCCCATGCGGGTGGTACGGCTGGTGCTCTCGGTGATGTTGGCCGGGGCGTGCGAGGTGAAGTTCTCCAGCGCCGCTCCCGGCCCCGCCTTCCGCCCCCGCACCCGGTCCAGCTGCTCGGGGGACCAGCTGGGGCGCGCGGAGAGCCTCACCGTCACGGCCCGGGTGAACAGACCACTGGTGTACGGGAACGTGAAGCTCAACGGCTTGTCGCTGCCGCGCCCGGGCAGCACACCCAGGGCGGCGGGCGAGGTGTGGTCGGCGATGCGCCGGCGCAGGCCGGGCACATAGTTGGTGTGGCCGGGGACGAGACTGCCCGGTGCGTGCTGCTCGACCAGGGCGGTCAGGCGGTCGCGCAGCAGGTCGAAATCGGGTGTCGGCTGCTGTGTCCCCTCGGCGGTGGGGGATTCCGGTCCCGTGACCACGGGCGCGGGCAGCGGAGACTTCAGTGCTGTGACGTCGAGGACCGCCGCGAGTCCGAGGAGACCGTACCTACGGAACCTGCGCGGCAGCGGCACGTTCTGCGGCCTGGACGTGTCGTCGACGGGGCCCGCGAGATCCATCAGGGTTTCGTCGCCGCTGCGTCGCAACTGGTCCGGGGTCGCCAGGAACTGGATGCCGCCGGGAACCGACACCGTGCGTGTCACGGCATCGGCCTCGATGTTCAGCGGCGTGACCCCGCGCAGACCGCGCCGGATCGTCACCTCGTAGGTGACGTCGGCGCTGATCCGGAACTGCGTGCCGCTCTCCGACGGCACGCGCGTGATACCCGTCGAGGCGGAAGTGGTCACGGAGTGGGCGGTGCCTCCGCCGTACACGCCCTTGGCGCCCGCACCACCCGTGACCGGCTTCCCGGTCCCGGAGCGGGCCGCGGACTCCGCGTCGGAATCCGCCGCCGCGGAGGCCTCCACCTCGGCCTTGCTCTTCCCGGACTTCAGGGTGAACCCGGGGCCGCCCTCGTGCGTGCTGCCCCTGGTGACCTGGTGGGAGGCGGCGTCGCTCACACCCAGGTCCGTCTCCCCGTACTGCTTGACCTCGCCCAGGTTCCGCGGGTTCGCGACGACGGCGCGTACCTGGACGACCAGGTCCGTACCCGCCACCGCGCCCGGGACGAACAGGTCGTCGATGACGTACCGGCCCTTGGTGATCTGGTGGGAGCGCGCCAGCAGCGCGGCCGGGGACAGCTGTGCGCGGATCGCCTCGTTCAGCAGCAGACCGTGGTCCGCACGGTCCTCCCCGAACAGCGAGTGCTGGACCACCGAGCCGACGTACAGGACGTGGCCGGCGAGGGTCTTCGCCGCGGCGACAGCGGGTGACCACCAGGACGAGGACGGCGTGCCGGCAGGGACCTGGGGTGTGTTCGCCGTGACCGGCAGGGGCAGTCCGTCCGGCCGCTGGTCCGATGTGAGCTGGTCCGGTGTCTGCTGGGGCGGTGGCTGTGCGAGCTTCCGCAGCATCGTGTCGACGGCCTCGTACAGCTTGCCGCTGCCCCGCATGACGTCGACGAGGGCGCTGTCCGGGATCCGGAAGGTGTTCTCCTGTTCCTCCAGGGTGACCCGGCCGGGGTCGTTGACCGTGGCGGGGTCGTATGTGAGCGGGTTCTCCAGGGACGCCGGCCGGGTGCGGCCCTGCGGCACGGCGAGGTCGACGAAGACATCAGAGTGCGTCCGGTCCGCTGTTGCCCGGATCTGGGAGTCCCAGGAGAACACGGGGTTCTGCTCGGCGCCCTCGAACACGTCCAGCGTCAGAACCGCCGGCACCCGGAAAAGCTCCGTGGTCTGGTTGCTCGTGAGGATGAACTGCGAGTGGGTGACCGACGAAGAGACGGTGGACGTCTCGGTGGTCTGCCACGTTCCCTTGTAGTCCGCCGTGAAGGACGCCCGCAGACGGCCCAGCACGGCGCCGGTGATTTCTCCTGACGCACCGAGGTTCCCGGTGGTGGTGGTCGCCTGCTGGCTGTTGCCCGGGACGGAGAGACCGCTGGCGCTGGGCATGTGCACGCCCGAGAGCGTCTTGATCCGCGTCGCGGCCTGATCCGTGTCCCGGCGGTCGAGTCCGAGCCGCACCTGGACCCTGCGGACGCCGCCGCCCCTCTCCGGCCTGCTGAAGTGGATCAGCAGGCCTCCGTCGACGAGTTCGTCCAGGACGCCCAGCAGGCCGTTCGGTGAGCTGAGCAGCATGAACCTGCGGAGGTTCTCCAGCCGGGCCTTGGTGAGGCTCTCGCTGGAGAACACGGAGAGCTCACCGGGAACCGGGAGGAAACCCTCGCTCCCGAGCCAGTCCCCGGCCCGGCCGAGTACACGGGCGATGCCGTCGCCGTGCAGGCCCACCGGAGTGGTGGAGATGCCGATGCTGTCCAGCCGGTCGAGCTCGGGAGGGAGCTCCGGTCCGGTGGACGTTCGGGTGCCGTCCGCCGTGCCCGGGTCGAGCGTCCGTATCCGTACGGTGGTCGGCTCGGCGGACCACGGGCCGGACCGGGTTCCGTCCGCCGGGATGAACTCGAGGTGGTACGTCACCGTCGCGGGAGTCAGGACGTGCCCGCCGTTGGTGCGGAGATTGTGCACGATGTTGTGCGTGGCCCCGGCCCCGAAGCCCTTGTCCTTCTGGTACGAGTAACCGCCCCTGGGCACGAGCGATCCACCCACGTGGAATTCCCTCAGGGCCTTGTCCACCTCCGCGGGTCTGTTGTTCATGACGGGACCGACAGCGGCGTCCCCGCCCAGCGAACTGGACACCTTGGAAAGGGAGTCGGCCTTCTGCTGCCGGTCGAGGTATCGCTCGAAGCTGTACTTCTCGCCGACCTTGATGTCGCGCAGGCCGTCGCCCTGGCGCGGGTTGACGTCCGCGACGACACGGAACATGCCGTAGGCGTTGCCGTGCGTGTCGAGGAGGACCGGTGAGAGGACCCCGGACGTGACGGTGTCGTTCTCGTTCTGCCTGCGCTGGAGCGGCAGGGCACCGAGCTGGTACTCGCCCCCGAAGAACTTCTCTGCGGTACTGAGGGAATCCGGCGCCAGCCTGCCGAGCTCCGTGCTGTAGCGGTCCCGGGCCTGCCGCAGAAGGCTCCCCGGGTCGGACATCGAGTCCATGGCCCACAGCGGCAGCTTGTCCAGGTGCTTGTTGAACTCCTTCGGGTCGCGGCTGATGACATGGGCGGGCCCGGAATCCGTGCCGGAGTGCGGCAGGGCAAGGTGTTCGGGGAACCAGGCCGTCACCGTGCCCCGTTCCTGAGGCGGCTTCCACCGCTGCTCGGGGGAGGCCGGCTGTTGCTCCCTGACACTCCACGACGCCCGGTAGTCGTAGGGGCTCGCCGGTTCCGTACTGCGCAGCAGGCTCGTCGAGTTCACCGAGCTGCTGACGGTCGACGCCAGGCTGCGCTGCTGATGGGTGCCGCTGATGTTCAGGGCGGCCATGATGCCGGTGAGGGAGAGCCAGTTCTTCGAGAACGTGTTGGAGTACGGGATCGTCCACGGGCGCGCAGCGGTGGTGCCGGCCTGGGATGTGGTGTCGAAGGCGGCCGTCTGCCGCTGTTCGTTGTTGTGCGGCGGCTTGCGGTCTCCGGTTCCGAAGACGGCCGTGGGCCTCGGGGCGGAGAGATCCAGTTTCACGTCGGCCCGACGGGCCGTGCCGTCCACGTCCACGGTGACGCCGTGGCCGTCGGGGCTCAGCAGCATCAGCCGGTTGTCGTGCAGTGCCTGCGGCGAGAGCAGCTTGGCGAGCTGCGCCCGGACCTCGTCCTGATGTGCTGCGGGTACGCGCAGCTCCTCCAGCACCTGCTCCTGGACACCCCTTGCGACGTCGTCGGGTATGGGGGAGATCTGGACGCCCCCGATCCCTTCGCTCCCGGCGGTGCCGAACCTCGCCACGTCGGGCGAGAGGGAGGACTGCCGCGCGGACGGAACCGGAGACACGGCGGGCGGGACGACGGACGGGGCGGGCGGGATGACGGAGGCGGCGGGCGGGATGACGGGCGTGGCGGACCGGAGGTTCTCGAGCTCGATCGACTCGTGCGTCGTGTCGCCCGACGGGAACTGCTCCGTGACGAGGGCGGACTGCCGCACACCCGACGCCGGGGCGGTGTCGGTGCTGTCCTGCGGCGACTTGCTTCGGGACCACTCGTCCTGCGTGGACTCCTCGTTGGGGAACAGGCGGCTCTGCGGGTCCGGTTCGCGCCGCCGGCTCAGGCCGTCGTCGCTCGTCGGGGCCTGGTTCCGGTCCTCGGTCACCAGGGGCGCAGAGCTGCTGGACTCGGTGGCGAGCGGGGACCGCTGCTGGTTCCGGACCTCCTCCTCGTTCGGCCGGACCGGCGTACCGGTCTGTGTGCCGACGCTCCGGACGGGCGGCTCAACCGGGCCGGCCGTACTCTCCGTGGTCTTGCTCGTCGTGTTGTCCGTGGCCTTCTCCGGGGACATGACCGACGGAGCGTTGACGGGCCGGACGTTCGACGGCGGCGGCTGACTGTTCTGCTGCGCCGGACCGGTGGTCCGGTTCGGGTGGACCGGGATGTTCACCGCGTTCGACGGTGCGCCGGCCTCCTGACCGGGACCATCCACGGGCGGCACCCCTGTCGCCGGCTGCTGGGGACCCGTGTTCCCCTGGCCGTTGAGGACCTCGGACGTGTTGCCGCCCCCGTTCTCGCCGGTCGCCTCCGACATGACGGCGACGGGCGGCTCCGTGGCCGCCCCCGGTCCGTCCAGGAGACGGTCCGGCCCGTCGAGACCGACCGGGTCCGTGACGACGGTGGTGTTCGCGTCCGCCGTCGAGGTCGTGACCGGGGAAGCAGCCGGGGAAGTGACCGGGGAGCTGACCGGGGTCGTCAGGGTGCCGTTCTGCTGTACGTCCTGCGCCCCGTCGTCCGTGTCCGAACCCCCTGACCCTCCGAAGCGTGACGACAGGTTCAGATGGCCGAGTCTGTCCCGCAGCCCGGCCCCGAGACGCTCGCCGCCCGACTCCATGACATGACCGACCCGGCCCTCGACCATGCCGGAGCCGAAGGTGAGCCCGGACGTGGTGAACTCGTGCTCGTCGGAGAAGACCAGGTTGTAGGTGCCCTCGGACACCGCGGCGTGCACGCCCTCGAACGCACCGGTGACGGTGGACCGCACCGTCGTCCGAAGGATGTTCCCGGCCAGGACGTCCGCCGTGCCCTGGCTGAGCACCCGGGTGACCGGGGCGTCCATCAGGCCGGCCAGCGGCTTCAGGGTCTGCTCCAGCGCCTGGGGCAGATCCTTCTTCCCTGTCCTGTCGAGCACCGTCCGGGCCCAGTCACGGCCCGCGTTCCTCGCTTCGGTGCCTCCCAGATGCTTCTGGAAGGTGTCGCCGACGGCGGTGACGAACGCGTCGCCGGCCTCCTTGGCCCCGGGACCCGCGGTGCCCGGGAGGTGTGTCCTGAAGGTGTCGGCGATGTCGGTCCCGAACGAGGTGACCGCCGGGCCGGGCCCGATGCCCTTGGACGACGGCAGGACGACGTCCAGCTGCCGGCCCAGGCTCTTCCCCGCGTCCTGGCCGAACATGTCGGCGAGCGTCCTGCCGAACTTGTTGCCGAGCGCGTGGAACGGGCCGGCCATCAGACCCTGCACCGCTCCGGAGAGGGCGGCGGCCGTCGTGAGCGAGGTGTCGAAGCTGTCCCGGGTGCCCTTGTTGAGCTGTGTCCACTGCACCATGGAGTCCATGGCCACACCCATGCTGATGTTGATGACCTCGTGCATCAGCACGGTTCCGAGCAGCTGAGCGAGACGGGAGCGGATGATGAACCGGGCGATCGCCTGCCGGGCCAGGTACGCCTGGATCGAGGCACCGAAGAAGAAGGCGAGCGCCGCCGCGACGACCGCCTCGACCAGCAGCTCCACGAGCTGAGCGATGATCATGTACTTCGTGTACTGGAGCTGGGTCGCGCTCTGACGCGTGAAGTCGGACAGGAGCTGCGCCTGGTCGGTCACCGCGTTGAAGTAGTCGAGCCCCTCCTGGCCGCCGAGGAAGCTCTTCATGGCGTCCTGGTACACGGCGGAGGCATCGCCGCCGAAGTTCTGCCGCGTGATGCCCATGGCTTCCGCGACCTGCCGCTGGATGTCCTGGGTGAGTTTGCCGTGCAGGCCGCGGTGCACCTCGGCCAGCTCGAACATCCTGTCCTCGTCGCCGTTCGGCGGCACTTCGCCGGTCAGGGCGGCGAACAGCCAGGCGGCCTCCGGGGGAAACTCCAGCGACACGGCTCAGTGCTGCTTCGTGCTGTTGCTCTGCAGCGCGTCGAGCACATCGCCCTGCTGCGAGCGGAAGCTGCTCGCCGTGTCCGTCAGGCTCGTGGCGCTGCCGGACAGAGCCGCGCTGAGCTCGGTGATCCCGGCCCTGGCGAACTCGACACCCTGCACGTACATCGACGCGAAGAGGTCACCGAAGGCACCGTCGCCCCAGCAGCCGTGGTAGGAGGTGACCTTGTCCAGGTAGTCGTCCCGGACGAGAACGAGCCTGTCGGCCACCTTCTCGACGACCTGCCCGCTCTTCCCCAGCCCCTGGGTGTCGACGTCCAGCCCGCTCATCGCTGCGCTCCCTTGTCGTTGCCGGCTTCGTACGCACCCTCGTCGTCCTCGTCGACCAGTTCGTCCAGCAGCGCGCCCGAGGAACGAGTCGGCGGCTGTTCGGGCGGCACCGGGAGCCCCTCCTCGATCAGCGGAGCGAACAGCTCGCCCCAGTCGACTTCCCCGAAGGTGCCCGCGCCCGGCGCCTCCTGCGCACTGTCCGGCTTCAGCCCGGGTATCGGTCCGAAAGGCCGGTACACCTCGGCGAGTTCGCCGGCCGCCCGGGCGCGGGCCGCCGCGATGGTGGACATCAGTACGCTCGCGAGCTGGGCCGGGGCCATCGTCCGGTACCGGACCGTGGGGAAACGCAGGTGCGTCAGCTCGCCCTGCGCCCCGACGGTCGCCTCGACCGAGCGGTCCTTCGCCATGACGGTGGCCGAGATACGGGCCGCCGTCGCCGCGGCCTCGCCGAGCTTCGCGCGGGTCTCCTCGAACTCCGCAAGCGCTTCGGCCAGCCGCTCCTCCATCGGGTTGCTCATCGCTTTCGCGCCGCCTTCGTCCGTACCGCAGGAACCTCTGTCGTACATCCCGGCCGGGTCACCGCCCGATCACCCCGGCCACGCCGCCCTCGTCCGTGCCCCACACGTCCTCGTCCTCGCTCACCCACGTGTGCCGCTCGCGCTCGTCGCTCTGAGTGCCGCCGCTCATGCCACCGGCGCCGCCCATCGGCGGCATCATGGGGGTGCCGCCCGACGAGCTGGTGGCGGGACGCCGAGCCAATGAGGCCTCCTCCGCCGCCAGTTGTGCCGAGCGGGTGCGGGCGCCGTTCGTCTCCAAGGTCCCGGTGCGCAGCCGTTCGGCCGCGGTGCCCGCGCCCGATGCGGCGGTGCCCGCCGTGCCCATGGGGTTGAGGCCCTGGGCGCCGAGGGGGTTGGCCGCAAGCGGGGTGGCGGAGCCGCCCGCGTCCCCGCTGCCCCGGGAGCCCGCACCGCTCAGCGGAGAGACCTGCTCGCCGTCGTCCGGGTAGTCGTAGTAGTCGTAGAGCGACGAGGGCAGGCCCGTACTGCCGCCCGTGGAACCGCTGTTGAGGTCGAGCAGTGCACTGCGGGTGCCGGTCGTGACGCCGTTGGCGTCCGTGGTCACCGTCCGGCCGTCCGGGTAGCTGATCTCGTGCCCGCCGTCCTTGAGCTGCCTGTCGACGGTCCCGTCCGGGTACGTCGTGACGCTCGACCCGTCGGCCCGGTACGTGGTCTGGGCGCCGGCGTTGCCGCCGAGCGTGTTCAGATGCTCCGTGGTCTTGTGTCCCTGGGCGTCGGTAGAGGTGAACGTGCCGTCCGCGCCGAGCTTGGTGGTGCTGCCGTCCTTGTACGCCGTCGTCACCGAACCGTCCGAGCCCACCGTGGCGACGGACCCGTCCGCGTACGTGACGGTGGATGTGCCCTTGCCCAGGTGAGCGACCGTCCTGGTGCCGTCGGGGTCGACGGTGGTGACGGTTCCGTCGGCCGATACGGACGTCCTGGTGCCGTCCTCGTACGTCGTGACGGCCGAGCCGTCCTCGCCGAAGGCCGTACGCGAGCCGTCCGGGTTCTGCACCGTCTGCCCCGGACCGGGGTGGGTGGTGGTGCTGTGGCCCTGGGCGTCGGTCGTGGTCAGCATGCCGTCCGGGGTCGTGCTGGTCCTCGAACCGTCCGGGTACTGGGTGACCGTGCTGCCGTCCGGCTTGATCGTGGTCCTGGTGCCGTCCTGATAGGTGACGGTCTCGCTGCCGTCCTTGTTCAGTACGGTCCTGCTGCCGTCCGGGTTGACCGTGGTGACCGTGCCGTCCCGGTCGACGGTCGTCGACGTTCCGTCCTTGTGCGTGGTGGTGCGTGAGCCGTCCGCGTTGTACGAGGTCGTGCTGGAGTCCGGGCCCTTGACCGTTCTGAGCGCGGACACCGGGGTCCCGGTGGCGCCGCCCGTCAGTCCGCCCGTGTTCAGGGGCAGCAGCGGAGTGCCGCCGGGCGGCGTGGTGACCTGGCTGCCGTCGGGATAGGTCGTCACCGAGGAGCCGTCGGCTTTGCGCACGGTGGTGGAACCGTCCGCGTTGTACGTCGTGCCGCCGGTGCCGGCGAGCCCCGAGCCCGAGGTGCCGGACCCGCTGAGGGAATTGAGGCCCAGTCCGGCCGGCAGCTGCGCGGAGTCCACCGACGGGTTCGTCACGGTGTCCCCCTCGGGGCCCGCGCCGACGTCCCCGATCCCGGCGTCGCCCACCCCGTTCGGGTCGAGCGGCGACTGGTCGCCCGCGCCGGCACCGCCCGCGAGCTGATCCTTCAGGGCCTCGCTCTCCTTCTTCGCCTCCTCCTGCTCCTTGCGCAGGTCCTCCTTCTCCTTCTCCGCCTCCTCCTTGGCCGTCGCATCGGCCAGACTGGTCACACCGGGGCGGAAAATGAAGGCTGTGCGGCCTTTGCCGGCCGCGGAGAGTGCCTTGTTCAGGGTGGCGGCCGCGGCGGTGGCCGGTGCGTCGAGCTTCACACCGATGTTGGCCGTCCACTCCTTGTACGCCGCGTCGGCGATGTTCTGCCACGCCTGGACCTGCCGCAGGTCACCGTAGGGAGGCATGCTCACCTGATAGCCCGCCTGACGCACCCAGTTCAGGCCCGACCCGTCCATCCGGCCGATGTTGTTGGCGTTCACCCACTCCGCGACGCGGTCGAGGACCCGCAGCAGCACGGCGGTGGGCAGCCATTCCTGGCCCGGCTGCGAGGTCCAGTCCTGCCAGGCCAGGCGGAGCGTCGTCGCGCAGTCGTGCAGTGCCTTCTCGGCGGAGATCAGGTTGTTCCCGATACCGGTCGTGGCCGTGTACGCGGAGTGGGAGGGGGAGACCTGGACCTGGTCGACGGGGTCCAGGTCGTGGGCGAAGTTCTTGTATCCGGTGTTCAGACCGTCGATGAGGATCCGGAAGACGCTTGCCGCCTTGCCCCGCAGAGCCGCGTTCTCCTCGCCGAGGTCCAGGTGCCACTGTTCGAGGGTGCGGGAACGGCTGTCGAAGAAGTCCCGCACCCGGTCGAACGCCATCGACGTCTGGACGAAGCTCTTCAGATTCAGGCCCGCTTCCGCGCCGACACTGCGCGAACCGTACGTGAACCCCACGGTGTCGAACTTCGTGCTCAGCTGTTCCAGGGCCATGCCGTAGCCCCAGTCGAAGGCGCTGGCGACGCCGTCCTTGCCCCAGTCCCAGTCCATGCCGGTCTTCAGCCAGGGAAAGGTGATGCTGACCTGGTAGGTGTCGATCCGGGAGTCGCTGCCGGGGCCGTCGTCCGCGCCGTAGAACTGGATGATGCGTTCGGCCCTGCCCGGCGCCGGGGCACCGCCCGTCGGCGGCGTTCCGTTGATCCTGGTGATCGTCGGCGTCATCCACCGGGTGTCGCCCGCGGTCTGTTCGTCCTTGGACGGATTGTCGCTCCCGCCGCCGCTGTCCTTGCCCTTGATGCCGCCGACATCCTCCCGGGTGCCGCCGTCGAAGCCGGTGAGCTGCTTGACGATGGACTCCCACAGGGCGGGAGAGGGAGTGGTCATGGGGGCGCTCGGTCTCTGTACGGGGGGCGGGAACGGGTGAGTCGGCGGACGGGGGGCGTGGGCCGCCGGGTCAGACGGACGGCCTCGTGGTCAGGTCGTCCTCCACGTTGTGCAGGTCGTTGAGGAACGTCGCACCGTCGACCTGGTCCAGGCTGTCCTGCTGGGCCTTCTTCATCTCGGCGATCGTGGTGCCGAGGTTCAGCCGGATGTCCCGGAACAACTGTTCCTGGGAGGACTCGACGGGATGCAGACTCGTTGCGGCGCCCTTCACGAAGGTGAGCAGCACACCGCCCGCCAGGGCGCCCGACTGCTGGGCCAGGAGGCCGATCTGCAGTCCGCCGGCGCCGAACGGCGCCGAGGGTGTGCCGAGCGCGTCCGACAGCGTCTTCATCGACATGACCGGACCGTCGGCGGAACCGCCGTCCAGATCGGTCTGGAGTTCCACCAGCGCGTCGATGACGCCCTGGACGCCCTCCGTCGTCCCGTCCCCGCCCTTGCCGTCGATGAACTTCTGGAGGTTCTCCGGATCGAGGTGGGACAGATCGAAGGAGGTCGCCATGACGTCTCTCGCAATCGGCAGGGGGTGGGCGGCGGACGGACCGGGGGCTGTGCGGCGCGGGCGTGCCGGCCGGTCAGCCGCCGATGCGCACGTTCGACCACTGGTCGGCGCTGCGGTTCTCGTGCTTGCGGTACAGGTCCGAGATCTCGTTGAGCGTGCCGCTGTGGCGTTCCAGCACCGTGCCCAGCTGGTTCGACGCGTCGTTCCAGGCGGTCTGCTTGCCCTGGTAGGTCGCCGCGTCCTGGCCCTGCCAGGCGCCGCGCAGACCGGCCAGTTCCTCGTTCAGCGCGGTGATGGTGTTCTGGATCGCCCTGGTCTGCAGGCGCATGTCCTCAGCGGCCCGGTCGACGTGGTTGTACTCGACGTGGATGATGCCGTCGGTCGTGTTGGAGTAGTCGGGCACGGGGGGCTCCTCTGGCGGTCGGGCGTGAAGACGGGAGGCGGTACGGCAGGCGGCGGGGCTACTTGCCGGTCAGCGTGTCGAAGACGCTGTTCGACTTTCCGGCGGAGGTGATCGTGTCGGTGGTCTGTGTCTGGAGGCTGCGCTGCTGCACCCCGGTCTCCTCCAGCTTCTGCATCATGTCGCCGACGTTCTTGGTGATCAGGTCGACCTGCTGGCTCCAGTCCGCGAGCAGTCGCTGGAAGGCGCCGCCGTCCTGGCCGCCGTACGCGCTGATCAGCCCCTGCATGGTGGTCTTCACGTCCTCCTGCGCGCGCTGGACTCCTCGTTTGGCCTGGTCCAGAGCCTGGTAGCCCTTCTGGTTCTCGGCCTGTGACGAAGTCTGGAGATTGCCGGGCAGGGGAGGCGTCGACATGGCGAGTTCCTTGTCTGAGCGAGGGGCGGTACGCGGCCGGTGGCCGGGGGAGCGAACCCGGGGACGGCGAACACCGAGACGGTGATCATCTGTCCGATAAGGATCGATGCTAGGGATGTTTGTGTGACACACGCAATCCGATGCGGTGAAATCTGAGCTCTTCTTGATCTTCGGCGCCACGCCCGTCCCAAATGTGACGTGACGTCAATGACCCGCTCCGTCAGCGGGCGTGACGTGGTCTCAGCGGCGTACGACCGTACGGGTTCAGCCGCACCGAGCGCCCGGCGCCACGGAAACGGACGGCTTCTCGCCCGTCGCGGCCGCCGCGTCGAGCACCGGCCCCGTCGGCAGCATGTCGAGCAGCCGGGACGGCACAGCCTGGGCGTGAGCACCCTCGAAGCCGAGACGGCTCACGGAATCGGCGTCCGGCAACCGGTACTTCACCCCGACATCGGTGACCAGGTACGTCGTCGTCCCGATCACCCCGCCCCCGGCCCCGAGCGCCTGCACGAGCGCGCCGCCCCCCGGCGGGACCGCCACGCCGTCGACGGGCAGGCAGGCCGCGCCGATCTCCGCACCCGCGGCGGGTGCGGCCACCCGCTCGGTGTCCGGCAGCAGCGCGAGCCGCACCCGGGGCGCGTCCCCGTCCGGCTGTACCTGCGCACACACCGCCGTGCCCCGGTCGGGTTCCTGGGCCCTGGGCGTGCGCGCCGGCCAGTCGGTGGGGTCGCTGCCGGCCTTGCCCGCGGGTGCCTGGTGCCGTGCCACCTGGTCCGCGGAGATGCGGAGTGCGGCCGGCACGGCGCCCCGGTAGGCCAGTTCGGCGGTCCGGTCGTCGGCCAGGACGAGCGCCGCGGCGGGGGCACCGAGCGCGCGCAGACCGGACTCCTCCAGCAGGAAGTACTCCGCCGCCGCGCCGGGCGAGGAGAGCGTGAAGACCTGGCCGACCCGGCTGGGCCCGCCGCCGATCTCCGGGCCCGCGCCACCCCGCCCCTCGATCTCCGGCGGTGCCAGGTCCGCGCCCGCGGGGACGCTGTCCAGGAACGCCGCGGACACCCGTACGGGGGTGACGCCTGAGTAGCCCAGCGCCTGCGCGGCGCCGTGCTTGCCGAGTCGCAGCCGGTGGTCGCCCCACAGGACGTAACGGGAGCCGTCCGGGCCCTGGACCAGCACCGCCCGGCCCGTCGCGGGGAAGACGCCGCCGGTGGCCGCGCCCAGGCGCAGGGAGGTGACGGGCTGCCGGCCGGTGCCGTCGGGCCCGGTGTGCACCGGCTCCTGCGCGCAGACCTGCCAGGCACCGTGCTCCAGATCGCCGGATGCGGGCAGCGCGTCCGGCGCGCCGGGTATGCCCACCGGCGTACCGTGCGGCTCTCCGCTCAGCGAGGCCGCCGATGTCGACACGGTCGTGAGCCGGTCGGCCGCGATCAGCCGGGCGGAGGCGTAGTTGCGTACCGGCCGCAGCACCCCGTCCAGGTAGAGGTACCGGGTGCCGGTGTCCTTCTGCACGATCAGTGCGTCCGCCTGACGCCAGGACTTCGTGCCGGCCGGCGAGATCAGCCCGAACAGCAGGAAGCCGACGACGAGCACCACCCCTAGGCCGATGCCCCACGCCATGCCCCTGTTGGTGCGGCCGACGGGGCTCTCCGGCGCGTCCGGATGGCCTCGCAGCATGCCGCTGGTGAGCCGCCCCATGACGAACATGTGGGCCTGGACCTGGTCCTTCCTCGACTGCATGTCCGCCGCCCCCTCAGCCGGTCACGGTGCGCAGGGCGGAGTACACGCCCAGTACCCACAGCGCCAGCGGGATCAGTGCCACGGCCGCGAGCGAGTGCAGGATGTCGGCGGCCCGCCCCCAGTACGGCAGCAGCCTGCGCCCCGGTACCGTCCAGGACGCGACGGCCGAGGCCGCCGCGGCGGTCAGCAGTCCCGCCAGCAGGACGGGGCGCTCGGCGGCCGGCATCTCCCCGGCCGCCCGGACGGCCATCAGGACCACTCCGTACAGGCCGGGCAGCAACACCGCGGGCCGCTGCCACACGTTGCCGATGCCGCGTGCGTGCAGGAGCAGCAGCAGACAGAGCACGGCTGCCGTCACCAGGGACGCGGTTGCGGGTTCGTCCAGGACCAGTGCGGTCAGCACACCCGCGCACACCACGCCGACCGCCGTGTACAGCGCGGTCATCCACTCCTCGGCCAGCGCGGTGCGGCTGACCACCCGCTGGTGCGGATGGGGCTCGATGCCCTCCTGCAACTGCTCGGCGTCGGTGGGCAGGGCGGGCAGCCGCAGCCCCGACAGACGGAAGGCGATGCCCGGGACCAGCCCGCCGAACACCACGGCCAGTACCGCGACGATGCTCGCGGCGTGTGCGGCGGGAACGTCCAGCGTCAGCATGAGGACGCCCCACAGAGCGCCCGCCACGGCGATCACCGCCGTGCACAGCAGCAACGGGACGAACGCGGCGACCGCCGCCACCGCCAGGACCGCCCCGCCGGCCGCGGCAGCCGAGGCGGCCAGCAGCCGGGAGCCCAGCAACTGCCCTCCCGCGTCGGCGTCCCCGACGGGAAGCAGCGCGCCCGCCAGTGCCAGATACGGCGCCACGAGCATCCCGAGCGCCGCGCCCGCCGCCGAGTCACCGACTGCGCGACTGGCCGATGCGGCGCCGAACAGCACGAGCAGCGCGGTGCCCGCGGCGACCGCCGCACGCAGCGGCGCGGACCCGCCGGGCAGTGCCAGGACCAGTAGCCCCGCCGCCGGCAGCACGACCGCGGTGCCGCGCAGCAGCCACCTGCTGGTGCGGGCCTCCCAGCCGTGCGGCCGCTCGCGCATGGTCGTGGCGACGCCGTCCACCAGATCGTCGAAGTGGATCGGCGGCAACGCCTCGGTACGGGGGCGCAGATGCAGCATCTCCCCGTCCCGCAGAGTCAGTGCCTCGGGGGTGGCCTCCTCGTCCAACGGCTCCTCGCCGAGGCGTTGCAGAACCCATCCGCCGTGCTCGACGCCCTGCTCCGCCAGGTTGTCCCCGGCGTGCTCGAGCAGGATGGGCAGCAGGTCGGCGACCGGTACGTCAGCCGGAACGGCGAGGTCGACGACGCGCTGCGGGGTTCTGACCGTGAGTCTGCACAGGCCGGAGCCCGATATGTCTGTCATGGCGGGTGGCCGCACCTCTCCGAGGGGCCGGAATACCGAAGTTGATCACCGCACACTACCTTTGGCCATGCGTCAGGCACCAAGTCGCCTGTGCCGCCCTCCGCGTCGCCCCACGGCCACCCGGACGCGCCACCGGCCCGGACGCGGCGCGCACCGCGTCCGCACCGGGATTCCGGACGCGACGAGCCCGAGGAGGCATCCAGCGTGAGCACCGTCCTGTTCCGCAGACCCGCGCGCCGCCGCGGACCAGACATGCCCGACGGCGAACTCGCCCTCCAGGAGCCGCCCACCCTGCCGGAGGCCGAGCCGAGCACCTCCGCCATGTGGATGTACCTCCCCATGGGCCTCACCTCGCTCGCCATGCTCATGATGTTCATGAAGCCCGGTCAGGCCACCACGTTCAGCTACGTCGCGATCGGCCTGATGCTGCTCTCCTCGGCGGGCATGATCGTCGGCCAGCTGATCCGCAGCGCGGGCGACCGCAAACGCAAGCTCAAGGGCGAACGACGGGACTACCTGCGCTACCTGGCGCAGAGCCGGCGACGCATCCGCCGCAGCGTTGCGGCACAGCAGAAGGCGCTGGCGTGGCGGCACCCCGAGCCGGCCGCCCTGTGGGCCCTGACCGGCACCAGCCGCCAGTGGGAACGCCGCCCCGCGGACGAGGACTTCGCCGAGGTACGCGTCGCCGTGGGCGACCAGAAGCTGGGCACCCGGCTCGCACCGCTGTCCACCAAGCCCGTCGAGGACCTCGAACCGCTGTCCGCGCACGCGCTGCGCAGTTTCATCCGCGCCTACGCGACCGTCCCCGACCAGCCGATCGCGCTCTACCTGCGGGCCTGGTCGAGGATCCTGGTGCAGGGCGAACCGGACCGCGCCCGCTCCCTGGCACGTGCCCTGATCGCCCAGCTCGCCGCGTTCCACGCACCCGAGGAACTCACCGTCGCCCTCTGCGTCGACGACGAGCGGCGAGCCGCCTGGGAGTGGGCCAAGTGGCTGCCGCACGCCCAGCACCCGTACCAGCGCGACGGGGCGGGCCAGGCCCGGATCGCCGCCGCCGGACTCGTCGAACTGGAGGAACTGCTCGGCGCGGACTTCACCGAACGCCCGCCCTTCGACCCCGACACCCCGCCGGGCCGCGACGAACCCTTCACCGTGATAGTCGTCGACGGCGGCCTGGTCCCCACCGGTCACCGGATGGAGGGCCCCGGCTACCGCAACACCGTCGTACTCGACCTCTCCACCGCGTTCGCCTGGAAGGCCGCGCGCGGCACCCTCCGGCTGCGGATCGAGGACGACGGCCTGCATCTCGTCCGTACCGACCGTGAACGCAAGGAGCAGGCCACCCTGCTCGGGCGACCCGACACACTCGGCCCGGCCGCCGCCCGCGCACTGGCCTCCCGGCTCGCCCCCTACCGGCTCGGCGGCGGTGCGAGCGTCACCGAACCCTTCGCCACCGACACCGAACTCACCGGCCTGCTCGGCATACCCGATCTGCGCCGCCACGACCCGGCACGGCTGTGGAACCGGCCGCTCGAAGGCCGGGAGCGGCTGCGCGTGCCCATCGCCGTCGCCGAGGACGGCACACCGGTGGAGCTCGACATCAAGGAGTCCGCCCAGGGCGGCATGGGCCCGCACGGAATGCTCATCGGCGCCACCGGCTCCGGGAAGAGCGAACTGCTGCGCACGCTGGTGCTCGGTCTCGCCCTCACCCACTCGTCCGAGACGCTGAACTTCGTCCTCGTCGACTTCAAGGGCGGCGCGACCTTCCTGGGCATGGACGAACTGCCGCACACCTCGGCCGTCATCACCAACCTCGCCGACGAGACCGCGCTCGTCGGCCGCATGCAGGACGCACTGCACGGCGAACTGATCAGACGCCAGGAACTCCTGCGACGGGCCGGGAACTAC
Organism: Streptomyces sp. NPDC002809; assembly: GCF_040295435.1. Classification (NCBI taxonomy): domain Bacteria; kingdom Bacillati; phylum Actinomycetota; class Actinomycetes; order Kitasatosporales; family Streptomycetaceae; genus Streptomyces; species Streptomyces sp. NPDC002809. Next base: position 13,551 of record NZ_JBEOVJ010000018.1, on the reverse strand, counting down.
TCCTCCGTCCTGGAGTACGAGAAGGCGCGCGCCGCCGGCACCCCGCTGGCGCCGCTGCCCAGCCTTTTCATCGTCGTCGACGAGTTCAGCGAACTGCTCGCCGCACACCGCGAGTTCATGGACCTCTTCGTGATGATCGGCCGGCTCGGCCGGTCCCTCGGCGTCCACCTGCTGCTCGCCTCGCAGCGGTTGGAGGAGGGGCGCATGCACCAGCTGGAGAGCCATCTGTCCTACCGCATCGGCCTGCGCACCTTCTCGGCCATCGAGAGCCGTGGCGTGCTCGGCGTGCCCGACGCCTACCACCTGCCGCCGCAGCCCGGCAGCGGCTACCTCAAGAGCGGCGTCGAAGCCCTCACCCGGTTCCGTGCCGCCTATGTCTCAGGCGCGTACAAGCCCAGGCGCGGCAGCGTCCAGCAGGCCCGGATCGCCCGGCAGGTGGTGCCGTGGGGAACCGGCTGGGTGGTGCCGCGAACCCTGCCCGCCGCCCCCGACCCCGACCCGGTCGTCGAGCCGGGGACCGGCGAGACGCCGCTCGGCCTCGCCCTGGAACGGCTCCGGGACAGCGGCCCGCCCGCCCACCAGGTGTGGCTGCCACCCCTGGACACCCCGCCCAGCCTGGACGCCCTGCTGCCACCGCTGGTGCCGGACGCGGACTTCGGCCTGACCGCCGCCGGCTCCCCGGACCGGGGGAAGCTGAGGGTGCCCGTCGGCATCGTCGACAGGCCCTTCGAGCAGGTACGCGACCTGCTCACCGTCGACCTGTCCGGCGCGGGCGGCCACGTCGCCGTCGCGGGCGGTCCGCAGAGCGGCAAGAGCACCCTGCTGCGTACCCTCATCACGGGACTGGCCCTCACCCACAGCCCGCGCGAAGTCCAGTTCTACTGCCTGGACTTCGGCGGTGGCGCGCTCGCCGGACTGGCGGGGCTTCCGCATGTGGGCGGCGTCGCGGGCCGCCTGGACCGCGAACGCATCTCCCGCACCCTGGCCGAGGTCACCTCGCTGCTCAACCGCCGGGAGCTGTTCTTCCAGGAGGAGGGCATCGACTCGATGGCCTCCTACCGCAGACGGCGGGCGGCGGGCCGGTACCCCGACGAGCCGTTCGGTGACGTCTTCCTCGTCGTGGACGGCTGGTCCACGGTGCGCGCCGACATGTTCGACGACATGGCCCTCTTCAACGGCCTGGCCGTGCGCGGCCTCAACTACGGGGTGCACCTGATGGTCAGCACGCCCCGCTGGGTCGAGCTGTCGGCCGCGCTCCGCGATCAGATCGGCACCCGTCTCGAACTGCGCATGGGTGACCCCATGGACTCCGCGATCGACGTCCGCAAGGCCGGTTCCGTCCCCGCCACGCCGGGCCGCGGACTGAGCCCGGACAAGCTGCACTTCATCGCCGCGCTGCCGCGGATCGACGGCCAGGAGCAGGCGGAGGACCTGAGCGAGGCTCTCGCCGACCTCGTCGAGGCCGTCGCCGAAAGCTGGGACGCACCGCCGGCACCCCCGGTGCGCATGCTGCCGACACGCCTCACCGCCGCGGAACTGCCCGCTGCCGAGCATCCGCTGCACGTGCCGATCGGTCTGGACGAGGCCGGGCTCGCGCCCGTCCTGCACGACTTCGCACAGAACCCGCACCTGATGGTGGTCGGCGACAGCGAGAGCGGGAAGACCAGTGTGCTGCGTCTGCTGGCCCAGCGCATCGTGGCATCCCACACCCCCGACGAGGCCCGCATCCTGGTCGTCGACTACCGCCGCGAACTGGTCGAGGCGGTCCCCGAGGAGTACCGCCTGGGCCACGCCGTCGCGGCGGACCCGCTGCGCGAACTCGTCGACGGCGTCGCCCGCGCGATGGCCGCCCGGGCCCCCGGTGAGGACATCTCGCCGGCCCGGATGCGGCGCGCCGACTGGTGGACGGGCCCACGCGTGTTCGTCCTGGTCGACGACTACGAGATGGTCGCCTCGGGGTTCAACGGCCCCTTCGAGCCGCTCCTGCCGCATCTGCCGCTCGGCCACGAGCTCGGACTGCACATGGTGGTGGCCCGCGCCGCCACCGGAGCGGCCCGGCTCGACCCGCTGATGCGCAAGCTCCAGGAGGTCAACTCGCCGGCCCTGCTGATGTCCTGTCCGCCGTCGGAGGGGTACGTCTTCGACAACGTCAAACCGCGGATCCTGCCGCCGGGCCGGGCCCTGCGCATCGCGCGCCGCAAGTCGGTGCTCGTCCAGCTGGCCCTGCCGTCGGACGTACCGGAGGCGACGGGTCAGGAGTGAGGGCCGCGGGCGGTCCGTGTGCGCAGTGCGCGCGCGGCCGTCCGGCCGGACGAACCCGAGGTGGCGGGCCGGGAGCGAGGGCCACGCGCGGTCCGTGCGCTCAGTGTGCGCGCGGGCCGTCCGGCCCCAGCCGGCCGGGCCGCCAGCGGCGGGACCGGCCCCGTGGCAGCACCACGGCGAGGAAGGCGACCAGCAGGGCCGTGGCTCCCGCCCCCGCCGCCACCAGGTAGGCGGTGGCGCGGGCTCCGGCCGTGTCGGGCCGAACGGGCAGCCGAACCGGCCCGGGGTGCGCGGCCCGGGGGGCTGCGGAGGCCGGCGTGACGCCCGACACGGCGCCGTACGGATCCAGGGCGGGAAGGTCGCCCGGGTACGCCGTGGCGAGCAGCCGGGCGCGCACCTGGGCGGCCGTCAGCTCCGGCTGGTACGAGCGGACGAGCGCAGCCGCCCCGGCCGCCACCGCGGCCGCCAGCGAGGAGCCCGACCCGGTCCATTTGCCGTCGCCCACCGGACCCGGCCCGACCAGCGCGTCACCCGGGGCCGACAGATCGGCGTGGCGGTAACCCGGGGCGTCGTCGGCCCGGCCGCCCTGTGGTCCGGTGTCGAGGACGGCCAGAGCGCCGGCCGGGGGCGCGGGCGCGGGCGGCGCCGCGCTCCCGCCCCGGGGAACGCTGTCCACCGCGGCCGGGACGACCACCAGGGCGTCCTCGTGCGCGGCCACGGCCATCGCCGCCCGGACCGCCTTGTCGGCCCCGTCCAGCGGCGCCGTCACCGTGATGACGTCCGCACCCGCCTCCGCCGCCTCGCGCACCCCGGCCGCCAGCCGGCCGGCGTCCGGCTCGCCCCTGATGCCCGTGCCCCGCACCGCCAGAACGGCCGCCTGCGGGGCGACCCCCGAGAAACCCTGGCCGGTGGTCGCCGCCCCTGCCGCCAGACCGGCCTGGAGCGTGCCCCGGCCCACGCAGTCCCGGTCCGCGTCCCCGAGCGCCTTCACCCGGCCCCGCAGCACGGCGGGGGAGTCGCTCACCCCCGTGCCCACGACCGCGATGCTCACGCCCCGGCCCCGCGAGAGCCGCCACACCTGGTCCAGGCCCAGGGCCTGCCGGGTCCACGGCGCCTGCGAGGTGATGTGCCCGCGGTGCGAGGTGCACTTCTGGTCGGCGGCCAGCCGCTCGGGCATGCCCGGCAACGCCACCGTCGCCCCGTCGTCGGCGTGGGCGAGCGGTCCCGGCAGGACGGCCGCGACGACGGTGACGCACAGCAGCAGATGGGTACGGCGACGCATGGGAGGGTCCTCGGTTCGGGCGGCTCTGCGGGTGACGGGTCAGTGGCTGGACAGGTCCTCGGGCAGCAGCAGCCGGAGTTCGTCCAGGCTCGGGGCCGCGACGGCGCTCAGCCGGCCCGCCTGTCGAGTCATCATCAGCTCCAGCGTCTGTCGCGCGAGCCGCGCGTTACCGAAGGTGCGGCCCCGCGGCACGGTGTCGAAGTGGGCGCGCAACGCCGACGGGGTGCCCGGCGCGCACTCGTAGCCGTTGTCCACCGCGTGCTGCCGGACGATCGTGACGAGTTCGTCCGATGAGTAGTCCGGGAATTCGATGTGCCGGGTGAAGCGGGAGGCGAGCCCCGGGTTGGAGCCCAGGAAGCGGTCCATCTCCGCGGTGTAGCCCGCCACGATGACCACCACCTCGTCACGGTGGTCCTCCATCAGTTTCAGCAGGGTGTCCACCGCCTCCTGGCCGAAGTCGGACGAACCGCCGCCGTGCCCGGGCGTGAGGGTGTAGGCCTCGTCGATGAACAGCACACCGCCCAGGGCGCGTTCGAAGACCTCCCGGGTCAGCTGGGCGGTGTGACCGACCCAGCGGCCCACGAGGTCCGCGCGCGACACCTCCACCAACTGGCCGCGCGGCAGCACCCCCAGTGAGGCCAGCAGTTCGCCGTGCAGCCGGGCGACCGTCGTCTTGCCGGTGCCGGGCGGACCGGAGAAGACCAGGTGGTTGCTGATCCGGGGCGTCGGCAGCCCGGCCGCCGCCCGCCGCCGGGTGGTGGCGAGCAGGTTCACCAGATCGCCCACCTCGCGTTTGACGGCGGCCAGTCCGACCAGCCCGTCCAGCCGCAGCAGCGGATCGTCGCCGGGACCGCCGGCCGCGGCGCCCGGCCCGGTCACGGCCCCGACATCCTCGGCCGTCAGTACCGCGAGGTCCCGCTCGTTGACGTCCGCCCGCGCGGCGAGCCGCGACGCCTGCCGGTCCACCATCTCCTCGAACACCTTCCGGGCGGTCCGGCCGTTGCCGAACCCCGCGTCGCGCGGGATCCGTTCGAAGTGGGCACGCAGCGCGGAACGCGCCGCCGCGTCCGGTTCGTAGTGGTGGGCCGTGCACATCCGCTCGGTGATGGTGACGAGTTCGTCCGAGGTGTAGTCGGTGAACTCGACGTCCCGGGTGAAGCGCGAGGCGAGGCCCGGGTTGGAGGCCAGGAATCCGGCCATCTCCTTCGGGTACCCGGCGGCGACCACGACGATGTCCTCCCGGTGGTCCTCCATCAGCTTCACCAGGGTGTCGATCGCCTCCCGCCCGAAGTCCGCGCCGGAGCCGCCGTCCGACAGCAGCGTGTACGCCTCGTCGATGAACAGCACGCCGCCGAGGGCCTTGGTGAAGGTCTCGGTGGTCTTGATGGCGGTGCCGCCGATGACCTGTGCCACGAGGTCCGCCCGCGAGACCTCCACCAGGTGCCCGGTGCGCAGCACCCCGAGGGAGGCGAGGATCGAGCCGTACAGCCGGGCGACCGTGGTCTTGCCCGTGCCGGGCGGGCCCGCGAAGACCAGATGGCGGCTCATCGGCGGAGCGGGCATCCCGAGACTGATCCGGCGCTGTGCCATCCGGTTGAGGTTGATCAGCGTGAGTACCTGCCGCTTGACGTCGGCCAGGCCGATCAGCGACTCAAGCTCCGCCACCGGTCCGGTTCCGTCCGCCGGCCCGGCCGCCGTCGGTACGGCTCCACCCGGCAGCCGCCCGTCCCCCGCCGCCTCGGCGCCCGCCGTGCTGCCCCACGCGTCCGGGGCCCCGTTCTCCGTGCTGCGCAGTCCCTCGACGGCCAGCCTGTCGCCGGACACGGCCTGGCGCAGCCCGCTGCCACGGTTCTCCCGCACGGTGCAGCCGATCAGGGAGACCGCATCGGTGCCCTCCACCCGTACGCCGTCGGCGGCCGACCCGGTCACCTCGCAGGCGTTCAGCGAGGCCCGGGCTCCGGCCGCCAGCAGCACCCCGTGCTCGCCGGACCCGCTGACCCGGGCCCGCGCGGCGCTCAACTCGCCCTCCGCGTCGACCCGTATGCCGTCGGCGCCGGAGTCCTCCACGGACGTGTCGCGCAGCATGAGCGTCCCGAGGGCACCCACGTGCACGCCCGCGCCCGCGGCCGCGTACATCCGTCCGCCGCCCACGTACAGGCTGCCGTGGCCCGACACGTGGACCGCCGAGCCGGCGGCCGCCTCCACGACGCAGTCCTCCAGGCGGCCGCGGCCGTCCTTGGCGACCTCCACGCCGTGGCCGCCGGACCGGGCGACGGCGGCTCTGCGCAGGAGGGGGTTGGCGCCGCTGCGGATCACGATCGCGCTTCCCGCACAGTCCAGCGCCTCCAGGCGGTCGAGTTCGGCGGCCGAATCCTCCTCCAGCAGCAGCCCGACGCCTTCCGTGTCCCGTACGACGGTGGCGGTCAGTACCGGGGAGGAGGAGCCGCAGACGCGGATCGCCGCCTCCCCGGCGCCGGTGAACACGCAGTCCTCGATCAGCCCCCGGCTGCGTTCGGTCACCAGGAGGCCGTGACCGGAGGTGCGTTCGCCGCGGCAGCGGCTGAGCGTGGGTGAGCTTCCGGCGCCCAGGACGAAGCCGTGCCCGGAGGTGTCCCGGACCGTGACGTCCTCCAGCGCGGTGGGGCCGGTGCTGTTCACGAACACCCCGACGACGGACTCGCGGACGGTGCCGCGCACCACCCTGACCGAGCTGTCCTCCTCGACCGCGACGCCGGGCTTGTCGGTCGCGGATATCTCGCAGTCCTCGACCAGCACCTGCGCCCGGCCGTTGGCGAGGACGCCGTTCCCGCGGGCGTCGCGCAGCCGACTGGACCGTACCGAGATCCGGCCGCGTTCCCCGGCCACCACCGCGGACGAGCCCAGGTGCTCGATGACGCAGTCCTCCAGGAAGCTCTCGGTGGCGGACGTGGCCACCACGCCTGCGCCCGCCGGGTTGCTGATCCGGCACTGACGCAGCGCCAGCGACCCGGTGCCGCGGGCGAAGAGCGCCGCCCAGGCCGAACCGTGCACGTCGCAGCGGTCCAGGGCGATCTGTCCGCGTGGGGCGTCCACGACCGGTACCTCGTCGTCGTGCCCGCGCAGGACCAGGTCGCTCACCATCACGGCGTCCGCGGTGAGTACCAGTGCCGACCCGCGCCGCGGCGCGAGCTCGACCGTCCCGCGGCCCTCGGCGGCGGTCAACGTGATGGCGGCGGTGACGGTGAGGCTCTCCTCGTACCGCCCCGGGGCGATGCTGACGACGGCTCCTGTACGGGCCCTGGCGACGGCCTGGGCGACGGTGCGGCAGTCGCCTGTCCCGTCCGCCGCGACGGTGAGCAACTGGCGAGACACGTGTCGACCTCCCGGACCCCGGGGCCTCTGGGGGAGGGGCGGGGACGCGCGGCATGTGGGGCGTGTGGAACTGGTTTGATCATCATGCCTGTTGCCGCAGGTGACACGCCACATCGGTGACGGATACGGAAGAGGGGCAGGAACCGAACCGGTCCCCGCCCCCCGTGTGCCGCTCCTAGTCGATCGCCTTGATCAGTTCGCCGTCGGTGGTGTCACCGCTGAGCTCCCAGAAGAAGGTGCCGCCGAGGCCCTGCTGGTTCTTGTACGCCATCTTGGTGCCGATGGTGGCCGGGGTGTCATAGCTCCACCAGTTGGTGCCGCAGTGCGCGTACGCCGTGCCGGCGACGGTGCCGGTTGTGGGGCAGCTGTTCTTGAGGACCTTGTAGTCCTCGATGCCCGCCTCGTACGTGCCCGGAGCCGCGCCGGTCGCCGTGCCGCCCGGTTCGTCCTGCGTGACGCCGGTCCAGCCGCGGCCGTAGAAGCCGATGCCGAGCAGCAGTTTCGAGGCGGGGACGCCCTGTGCCTTCAGCTTGTCGATGGCCGCCTCGCTGTTGAAGCCCTCCTTCGGGATGCCTGTGTAGGAGGTCAGCGGGGAGTGCGGGGCCGTCGGCCCCTTCGCGTCCCAGGCGCCGAAGAAGTCGTACGTCATCGGGTTGTACCAGTCGACGTACTTGGACGCGCCGCCGTAGTCGACCGCGTCGAGCTTGCCGCCGTCGGAGCCGTCCGCGCTGATCGCCGAGGTGACCAGGTTGTCCGTGCCGAACTTGGAACGGAGGGCCGACAGCAGGTTGCCGTAGGCGTCATGGCCGCTGGTGTCGCAGGTCAGACCGCAGGCGTTGGGGTACTCCCAGTCGATGTCGATGCCGTCGAAGACATCGGCCCAACGGGGGTCCTCCACCAGGTTGTAGCAGGACTCGGCGAACGCGGCCGGGTTCTGCGCGGCCTCACCGAAGCCGCCGGACCAGGTCCAGCCGCCGAACGACCAGATGATCTTGAGGTCCGGGTGCAGCTTCTTGAGTTTGCGCAGCTGGTTGAAGTTGCCGCGCAGTTCCTGGTCCCAGGTGTCCGCGACCCCGTCGACCGACTGGTCGGCCGTATAGGCCTTCTCGTAGTCGGCGTAGGAGTCGCCGATCGTGCATTTGCCGCCCTGGACGTTGCCGAAGGCGTAGTTGATGTGGGTCAGCTTGTCGGCCGAGCCGGAGGTCTCGACGTTCTTGACGTGGTAATTGCGCTGGTAGACACCCCAGTTGGTGAAGTATCCGACCACCTTGCTGCCGGCCGCTGTGGGGGCGGCCGGTTCTGCTGCCGGTGCGGCGGCCTGCTGGGCGGCGGGGGCCGCTCCGGCGGACCCGGTGCCCGCGACGCCCAGCAGGGCGGCGCCCAGGGCGGCGGTACAGGCGGCAGCGGCGAGAGCCCGCATACGGGCTCCCGGGCGATGCGGTCCGGTCATGGTTGCTCCTCGTGGGGGAGGGGACGTGCCAGTGGACGACCGGCTTCCGGCGAGCGTGCAAACTTGGCATGAACGCGGAAAGCGGGTTCGCTGGGAACCGTAGATGGACTAGACCAGTTGGGTCAATGGTTCGGACCAATTCCCGTGATCCTTCCGGCCTCCATCGGCCGTTTCCGGCCGTGTTCTGCCAACCGGTGACGGATACCGTCCGATCGGGCATACTCAACCCGCTGCAGCCGTCGGCCTGCGCCTCTCGTAATCCGGGAGGGCAACATCGGCTGGACAGCAGTGTTTTCCGGGCATAGTCCGGAGGTCCCCCGGCGGCGCCGCTCACACCCCTCGCGCGCGACCGCCGCAACGCCCGACAGGGAGGAGAGCGCCGTCATGTCCGACCGTGCCCCGCAGCTGGTGGAACGCCGTCTGCCCACCGAGGAGTCCAGGCAGCTCATCGCGCTCGTCCGCGACATCGCCCAGCGGGAGATCGTGCCGCGGGCCGCCGAGGAGGAGGACGCGGGCCGGTTCCCGCGCGAGGTCTTCACTCTGCTCTCCGAGTCCGGACTGCTGGGCCTGCCCTACGACTCCGCACACGGCGGCGGGGATCAGCCGTACGAGGTGTACCTCCAGGCCCTCGAAGAACTTGCCGCCGCCCGGCTCACCGTCGGGCTCGGCGTCAGTGTCCACTCCCTCGCCTGTCACGCGGTCGCCGGTTACGGCACCAAGGAACAGCAGGCGGAACACCTCCCGGAGATGCTCGGAGGCGGTCTGCTGGGCGCCTACTGCCTCTCCGAGCCCGCCTCGGGCTCCGATGCGGCCTCGTTGCGCACCAAGGCCGTACGGGACGGTGAGGACTGGGTCATCACCGGCACCAAGGCGTGGATCACCCACGGCGGTGTCGCCGACTTCTACACGGTCCTGGCCCGCACCGGAGTCGAGGGCCCCCGCGGAATCACCGCCTTCCTCGTCCCCGGCGACGCGGCCGGCCTGAGCGCCGCCGCCCCGGAGAAGAAGATGGGGATGAAGGGTTCGCCCACCGCCCAGCTGCACTTCGACGGCGTACGGGTCCCCGACGCGCGCCGGATCGGAGACGAGGGCCAGGGCTTCGCGATCGCCCTGTCCGCGCTCGACTCCGGCCGGCTGGGCATCGCCGCCTGTGCCGTCGGCGTGGCCCAGGCGGCGATGAACGAGGCCGTCGACTACGCCACCGGGCGCAAGCAGTTCGGCCGCCCCATCGCGGACTTCCAGGGGCTGCGGTTCATGCTCGCCGACATGGCCACCCAGATCGAGGCGGGCCGCGCGCTCTACCTGGAGGCCGCCCGGCTGCGCGACGCGGGGAGCCCCTTCTCGCGCCAGGCGGCCATGGCCAAGCTGTTCTGCACGGACGCCGCGATGCGGGTGACCATCGACGCCGTCCAGGTGCTCGGCGGATACGGCTACACCCTGGACTTCCCCGTCGAGCGGCTGATGCGCGAGGCGAAGGTGCTGCAGATCGTCGAGGGCACCAATCAGATCCAGCGGATGGTCATCGCCCGCCACCTCGCGGGTCCTGAGACGCGCTGACCCGCAGTGGCCGGTCAGACCACACGGGCGTCGTCATGATCCGGTTCCACTCCTGGTCGTGGCGGCCCGGCAGGGTCCTGCCGGTGCTCTCCCAGTGCCGGAGCAGCGACCGGTAGATGGGCGGATCGGTCGAGTGGGGTGCCGAGCGCGGCGCCGGGCGCGGCGACTCGGAGGGCGCCGGCGAGGTGCGGGACTGCGGAACCGATTCTTCGGAGGCCGGAGCGGCGAGACGGCGACGACCGGGGCCGGCCGTGGAATGCAGCAGGGTCATGCCGGGCCAACGGCGCGGAGCCGGGCCGGGTCACTGCTCAGCCGATTCGGGCGACTGTTCGCCAGGTCCTCTTGGCGCGCCGTCCGCGGCCGGAACTGCTGCGGACCGCCCGCACCAACACCGCGGCCAGGCCGCTGTCGTGGTGCGGGCAGTCCGTCCCAGGCGCGTCAGCGCCCTTCCGTGGCGCCGCCCTCAGGCGGCGTCGCGGCGCAGCTGCTGCGGCACCCGGAAGGGGCGCGAGCCGGTCCCCCCGGCGTGCGAGAACGGCTGCATCCTCCAGTCGAGTCCCTGGGGGAGCGTGAGCAGCAGGGCCGTCTCCTGCTCCTGGGCGTCGGCCGACTCGTCGGCGGGCCGGGCCTTCGACGCGGCGCGGCCGGTGCCGGCACACACCGTCAGAACGAACGGGTTCCACGGGGTGGGGCACAGTGCGTGCTCCGGCAGCACGTCCTCGTCCGCCAGGAGCGCGATGGGCTGCGCGCAGTCCGGGCAGACGACCCGGTACATCTCGAACGTGTCGTACTCGTCGGGAGCGGTGTCCTCGAAAGGATCAACGGGCTCCGGTTCGGTACGTCCGGTGAGCTTCAGGCTCTGCATGGGAAATTCCCCCCTCGGGTGGGCCGACAAGGCGCCGCGGCCTCGACCACAGCAAGCACTTCCCGTCGGGAATCCGCCGTAACCGCGAGCGGCTCGGCTACTGACGCGTAAACCTGTGGCATTCGTCACATGCCTGCCGCAGGTGCCTTTCTCTGCCCTCCGCGGCTGTGCCTGGAGGGCCCGGGGCCATAGATTGATCCATATGGAGGAGCTGGACCGTCAAATCGTGGAGTTGCTCGTCAAGGACGGGCGGATGAGCTACACCGACCTGGGCAAGGCCACCGGCCTGTCCACCTCGGCCGTTCATCAGCGTGTCCGCAGGCTGGAGCAGCGCGGGGTGATCCGGGGCTATGCCGCGGTCGTCGACCCCGAGGCCGTCGGCCTGCCCCTGACCGCGTTCATCTCGGTGAAGCCCTTCGACCCGAGCGCGCCGGACGACATCGCGGAGCGGCTCGCGGGCGTCCCGGAGCTGGAGGCCTGCCACAGCGTCGCGGGCGACGAGAACTACATTCTCAAGGTGCGGGTCGCGACCCCGCGGGAGCTTGAGCACCTGCTCACCCGGATCCGTTCGCTCGCCGGCGTCTCCACCCGCACCACGGTCGTCCTCTCCACGGCCTACGAGGCGCGCCCGCCGCAGATCTGACCGGCGGGGCCGTAAGGGGGGCCGCGCACGGCGTGGGCCCCCGCAGGCGGGAGACTGGTCCCCATGACCGAGAGCACCGCCCCCCAGAGCGAACACCGCACCGTGCTGCTGCGCGGTGGAGACGTCCACAGCCCCGCCGACCCCTTCGCGACCGCCATGGTGGTCGAACGCGGCCATGTCGCCTGGGTGGGCTCCGAAGGGGCCGCCGACGCCTTCGCGAGCGGTGTCGACGAAGTGGTCGACCTCGACGGGGCGCTGGTCACTCCCGCGTTCACCGACGCGCACGTCCACACCACGTCGACCGGTCTGGCCCTCACCGGCCTCGACCTCTCCGGTGCCCGCACCCTCGGCGAGGCCCTCGCCCTCGTGACGGCGTACGTGGCGGCGCACCCCGCCGACCGGGTGGTCCTGGGGCACGGCTGGGATGCCACGCGCTGGCCGGAGCAGCGCCCGCCCACCCGCGGCGAGCTCGATGGGGCGGCGGGCGGACGGCCCGTCTACCTGCCCCGGATCGACGTCCATTCGGCGGTCGTCACGACCGCGCTGCTGGATCTCGTCCCCCGGATCGCCTCGATGGCCGGCTACCGGCCCGACGCGCCGCTGACGGGCGCCGCCCACCACGCGGTGCGCGCGGCCGCCCACGACGCCGTGTCACCGCGGCAGCGCGCCGACGCCCAGCGCGCCGCGCTGGCCCGTGCGGCGTCCCTCGGGATCGGCACGGTCCACGAGTGCGGTGGCCCCGACATCTCCGACGAGGACGACTTCACCTCGCTGCTGAAGCTGGCGGCGGGGGAGCCGGGGCCCCGGGTCTTCGGCTACTGGGCCGAACAGGTCGGCGACGAGAAGGATGCCCGGCGCATCCGGGAGCTCGGCGCGGTGGGCGCGGCGGGGGACCTCTTCGTCGACGGCTCGCTCGGCTCGCACACCGCCTGCCTCCACGAGCCGTACGCCGACGCACCCGTCTCGGGCACCGCCCACCTGGACGCGGCGCAGATCGCCGCCCATGTCGCGGCCTGCACCGAGGCCGGGCTCCAGGCGGGCTTCCACGCCATCGGTGACGCGGCGCTCTCCGCCGTCGTCGACGGCATCAGGGCGGCGGCGGAGAAGGTGGGCCTCGGCCGGGTGCGGGCCGCCAGGCACCGTGTCGAACACGTGGAGATGCTCACGCCCGAGACCGTGGCCGCTTTCGCCGAACTCGGCCTCACCGCCTCGGTCCAGCCCGCCTTCGACGCCGCCTGGGGCGGTGAGGGGGGCATGTACGCCCGCAGGCTGGGTGCCGGGCGGGCGAGGACCCTCAACCCGTACGCGGCGCTCCTGCGGGCCGGTGTGCCCCTCGCGTTCGGCTCCGACAGCCCGGTGACCCCGCTGGACCCGTGGGGGACGGTGCGGGCCGCCGCGTTCCACCGGACGCCCGAGCACCGGATCTCGGTACGGGCGGGCTTCACCGCCCACACCCGGGGCGGCTGGCGGGCGGCCGGCCGTGACGACGCGGGCACCCTGGTGCCCGGTGCTCCGGCCGACTACGCGGTCTGGCGCACCGAGGAGCTGCTGGTCCAGGCCCCGGACGACCGGGTGGCGCGCTGGTCGACGGACCCCAGGTCGGGGACGCCCGGGCTTCCGGACCTCAGCCCCGGTGCCGAACTCCCGCTCTGCCTGCGCACGGTTGTCTTCGGACAAACTGTCTACGTACGACCGAACGAGTGACGTGCGGACATTTCGTACCGCCGATCGAAGACGTCCCCGTTCTGCCGCGACCTGGGGATCTTCGGGACTGACCAGGCAAGTTTGCTAAACGATGCAGGTCAGGCAACTATTGACAGAATGCGCCCACCGGCCGGTAGGTTCGGCCGAGTCCACCACAGGACGTCCGACCGGTGAAACCTCCACGCAGTCGTCGAACGCCGCTGGGTCATGGGGTGGTGTGCCGCACCGGTGCACCATCACTGACAGCCAGGTTCAGCGCCCGCGCCTCGGGGGCGAGGGAAGGTTCCAGCCGGGCGGAGGGTGTGACCCGGGTGGGGCCCGGACGTTCAGTAGACAACGGCTCTAGGCCGTGTATCGAAAATGGATCCCGGCATACAGAGGCCGAGCAGTCATGGTGCGGAATCGAGCAGCCGGCCGGAAGGGCTTCAGCCGGTGGG